>CAMBSR010000011.1 GCA_945870475.1 Phycisphaera mikurensis NBRC 102666 | reverse complement strand
CGGCAGGAGGCGGTTGCTGCGGCCCCGCCACGTTCACGCCCGAACAATTGGCCTCGGCCATCGGCTACTCACAGGCCGAACTGGCCGTGGCACCCGAGGGCGCCAACATGGGTCTCTCGTGCGGCAATCCCACCGCGGTGGCATCGCTTCGACCGGGCGAGGTGGTGCTTGACCTTGGTGCCGGCGGCGGGTTCGACTGCTTCATCGCGGGCGCGAAGGTGGGCGCCACGGGACGCGTGATCGGCGTCGACATGACGCCCGAGATGGTGAGCAAGGCGCGGCGGAACACCACGTCGTACGCGGCGCAGACCGGGCTCACGAACGTGGAATTCCGGCTCGGCGAGATCGAGCACCTGCCGGTGGCGGATGCGAGCGTGGACGTGGTGATTTCCAATTGCGTCCTCAACCTCTCGCCGGAGAAGGAGCAGGTATGGCGGGAGATTGCCCGCGTCCTGAAGCCCGGTGGCCGGGTGGCGGTCTCCGACCTGGCGCTCCTGCGCCCGCTGCCCGAGGCCGTGCGCGTCGACCTGGAAGCGCTGGTGGGGTGCGTGGCGGGCGCGGTGCTCGTTGACGAGGTCCGTGCGCAGGTGACTGCGGCGGGCCTGACCGACGTGCGGCTGCAATCGAAGCCCGACTACGTGGATGCGCTCACCAATTGGGAAGACCCGCTCTACTGCAAGATCGTCGAGAAACTGCCCGCCGGAAGCAAGCCAAGCGAGTTCGTGACCAGCATGGACGTGATGGCCGTGAAGCGGTAGGTGGGTCTGCGGCGGAAGATCCAGCGCGGTGGGCAGCCGACCTGCGCACCACGCACCTGCGCTAGGCTCATGCCGTGCTCCTTCGCCGCGCATTGTTCGCATGCATCGCGCTCCTGGTCGCCGGCCAGGCGCTGATCTGGTGGCGGGCGCTCGCGTGGTACCCGCATCTGCCCGACCGGATTCCCATGCATTTCAACGGCAGCGGTGCGCCCGACCGATGGGCCGACCGCGGCTGGGAGTGGTTCCTGCTGCCCGGGATGAGCGTGCTGCTGGTGGCGCTCTTTGCCGCGATCGCGCTGTTCCTCGACTGGATGGCGATGCGCACGCCCGCACTCATCAACGTGCCGAACAAGGAGCTCTTCGTACGGCTCTCGCCGATCGGGCGGATGCGCGTACTGGCGCCGACGCGGGTCTTCCTTCTCTGGACGGGCGCGACGGTCGTGTTCCTCTTTGCCTACATCGTGGAGGGCACCGCGCGGGTTGCCATCAAGGAGATGGACACCCTGCCCTGGTGGCCCATCGTGGTGTTCATGGGCTTCATCTCCGTTGGGCTGGTTGCGTTCCTCGTGGTGACCACCCGACTGGTGGACCGGGTGGCGCGCGAGGAAGGCGTGCTGCTCAGGTAGCGGCGCCGGGGGTCGGGTGCTTGCCGATGCCCTGCGCCCCGAAGCTGTCCTGGGCATGTAGACCGTCCGCGAAGGGAACGCGAAGCCCGAGCCGTGACGGGTGACGATGTCCATGAAATCGAGGTTCACGCGCTGGATGGCGTCGCGGTAGACGGGCATGTCGAGCGTGCGGAACGTGGCGCGCACCTCGATGTTCAGGGAGCTCTCGCCGAAGGACATGAAGTGGACCATCACCGAGTCGGGGTCCACGAGCGAGTCCTGGCGAAGTCGCGCGCGCAGGTCCTCCACGATCGCCTTCATGGTGTCCTGCCCGGTCTCGTAGCGCAGGTTGAGCACCACCATGTGGCGGAAGCCGTCGCGCGCGCTCAGCTTCTCGACGCGCGCCTGCGCCAGGTCGCCGTTGGCGACGATGAGGAGCGTGCGGTCCGTGGTGCGCAGCTGCGTGGAACGCACGCCGATCCGCTCCACCGTGGCGATGGTGCCGTCGAACTTGCAGGTGTCGCCGACGTTGAGCACGCGGTCGGCCACCACCGACGCGCCGCCGAACAGGTTTGCGAGGGTCTGCTGCGAGGCCAACGCGATGGCCGCGGTGCCGATGCCGAGGCCGGCGATCACCGCGGAAAGATCGAGCCCGAAGATCTGGAGCGAGGCGGCGATGCCCAGGAGCCAGACGATGCCCGTGGCCACCACGCGGCTCACGCGGACGATGGCCGCGCCATCGGCGATGCCGCGCTTTGACATGCGGCGTTCGACGCCCACGCCGAGGACGCGCAGCCAGCGGACCACGAGCCACGCGGCGACGAAGACCAGTGCCGCGCGCGAACCAAGCACAAGGTTCTCGCGTGCCGGCGCGCTCAGGATCAGGAACGGCTGCGCCAGCCGCATGCCGAGCACCGAGAGAAGGAAGAGGACCGGCGTCAGCATGGTGATGATCGGCTGCGTGGCGGCGCCGAACATGCGTGAGGTGCCGTGGCGGATCAGCGCGGTGATGCCCCACCCCGCCAGCAGGCCGGCAAGGGCGATGAGCACCAGCACGATCCACTGCCAGAGCTCGATCTCCGCGACGCGCACGTCCACCATGAAGGCGGGGAGCGAGGCCACCCACCAAGTGCCAAGCGCCTGCGCCATGGGGCGCACGCCCTCCACGGTGCTGGCGGCGAAGAGCCAGCGGTCATCGACGCGCACCATCTCCACCTCGAGGACGGCGTCGGCGCAGTCGACCACGCCGATGGTGGCGCTTGCGCGGTTCTCCGTATTGGCCTCCCGCCCCGGCAGGCTGGGGAAGTCAAGCCAGAGCCGGTGGTCCATGATGCCCTTCAGGGCACGCGCCAGTTCCAAGGGGTCGGTGCCCGCGGGCCAGCCGGCCTCGGGCTTCTGCAGCATGTCGGCGGCGTCTGCCCACTCGCCGTCGCGGGCGAGCACGATGAACGTGTACGCGGCGTTCCGCGGCGTGTCGCTGCCGCGGGCGACGGGCTCGTCCTCGGGAATCTGCATGACGGCCTCGGCGTCCTGCGGGGCGGCGACGGCCACGGGAGCGAGGGCTCCGACGAAGGCCAGGAGGACGATCGCAAGTGCGCGAGCGCAACGCGGGAGGAGGTCGAGGATCGGGGAGTTCATCATGGCGTGATTGCAGGAATGCAGGCCAGCCGATGCTATCAATTGCCCCGGCACCCTTGCCGCATGGTCCAACCGCTACCCTTCCGCGCCATGCGCATTGCCCTCGTCACCTGCACGGAAATGCCGCGCCCGGACTGGGATCTCCCGATCCTGGAGACGGCCTTCGCCGCCCGCGGCGCTGCGGCACGGACGGTGGCGTGGGATGACGCCACGGTGGACTGGAGCGCCTTCGACGTGGCGCTCATCCGCAGCACGTGGAACTACGTGGCGCACTTCCGGGCGTTCCGTTCGTGGCTCGACCACGTGTCGGCAAGCACGCGGCTCATCAATCCCCTGCCGGCCATCCTCTGGAACCTGCACAAGCGATACCTGGCCGAGCTGGCGGCGAGCGGCATCCCGGTGGTGCCGACCGTGGTGGTGCCGCATGGCACCGAGCCTTCGTGGGGCGAACTGTTCGAACGGTTCGGCGACGTGGTGGTGAAGCCCGCGGTGAGCGCGGGCAGCTTCGCCACCATCCGGGTGGCGCGCGGCGATGCAGCGGCAGCGCACGCACACCGCGCGGCGCACCCGGACCGCGACATGCTGGTGCAGCCGCTCCTGGCAAGCGTGGTGGCGCACGGCGAAAGCAACCTGGTGCACTTCGGCGGCCGCTTCTCGCACGCCATCCACAAGGGCGCGCGCTGGGCAGGCCAGGACGAGCAATCACGGGGTCTCGCGGAACCGGCGCCGGATGAGCTTGCGTTGGCGCAGCGCGTGCTGCACGCGGCCGCCGCGCACAACCATGGACCGCTCGCCTACGCGCGCGTGGACATGGCGCGAGGCGCGGACGGCGAGCCGCTCCTCATGGAACTGGAGATCGTGGAGCCTTCGCTCTACCTGGATCGCGCGCCGGACCGCGCGGCAGCCCTGGTTGATGTGGTGATGCGGCAAGGCGGCGAAGCATCCCCGGCCACACCCTCCGAGTGAATCCGCTGACAAAAGCACAACGCCCGCGGCAGTTGCCGCGGGCGTTGACATTCAGGCGCTGGAAACGCTGATCACTTCTTGCCGTCGGCCGCCGGCGCAGCGGCTGCACCGCTGACCTTGGCGATGGCCGCCTTCGGGTCGGCCTTCACGCCGTCCACGCAGCCGGGGCAGCAGGTGCGGACGAGCGTGCAGTTGACCACCACGTCCGCGGCGCCGTCGCCGAGGGGCTTGCCGCTGATGGGGCACGTGGTGGCCTTGTACGAGGCCTTCTGGGCGGCAACCACCTGCTTCTCGTAGTCGGCGGCGAACTTGGCCGGGTCGCTCTTGAACTTGTTGATGCACTTCCCGCAGCAGAACTTGTAGACGCGATTCTGCCAGACGATGGTCTTGGCATCGGCGTCGAGTGCATCGTCCTGCATGACGAGGCAGGCCTTCAGCGGATAGGCGGGCGATGCCTTCACGATGGCGTCGTTCATCTTGGGCAGGTACTTCTCCGGCTCTGCCTTGAAGGATGCCGCGCACTTGCCGCAGCAGAACTTCACCTGCGTGCCGTCGAGGGTCTTGTCCTTCATGCCTTCCAGGACCACCACCTTGGCATCCTTGCCGAGCTTCTCGCCGGAGACCGGGCAGGTGTCGAGCGGATATGCCTCACCGGAGAACGTGGCGGGACCGGCGGCGGTCATGGCCAGGCCGGCGGAGGTGACGAGTGCTGCAAAGGCGAGTGCAAGGCGGGTGCGCATGGTGATGGGTGCTCCAGGGCGGTGTCCGAGGCCTGCCGCCGATCGGCAGGAGCACCCATGGTAGGCCGTCAGGCGCCGCCGGGCTTGGAATGGGCAACGTCGGCCACCGGCGTCAACACCGCATCCGGCACCAATGCGCACGCCAGCATCACGGCGTTGATGTCCAGGTGGGTGGCCCAGCCGGTCAGCGCCTTGGCGGCGGGATCGCGCCAGGTTTCCTCGATGCGCTCCACCACGGGCAGGTACCGCTCCACGGCGGGCGCATCCCCGAGCGCACGCAGGCCGAGCGCAAGCCCCAACTCGCGGAAGGCCAGCCGGTCTTCGAGCGGCTCGAACAATCGCCGGCTGCCGGCGAATGCGGCAAGCCCACGCAGTGCGTCGCGATGGAGCCTCGGGAGCAGTCCATCGGTGGTGACCTCGCCCGCCACCGACAGTTCGCGGAGCTGCGCGGTCTCCATGAGCAGGCCGCCGAGGCCGAGGGGATCGGCCGTGGCCCAATCGGGAATCTCCATGCAGATGCGCTGCATGTCGGCGACGGCCACGTCGAGGCCGCTGAGCGTGGACGCGCCGTGGCGATCGAGCGCGCGCACCGCGCCGAAGGACACCAGCCCGTCGAGCGGATCGAGGTGACCCATCGGGTCGACGAGCGGACGCGAGAGATCGATGCTCATCTTCCAGTGGATGCGCTTGCTCCCGCGTGGGCCATGCTCATGCACGAACCCCGTGTGCGCAGCACAGCCAAGGTCCACGGCCATCCGGACCCATCGAGCATCTCCGGTGAACACGGTCAAGCGATGCAACGCGTGCATCCAACGCGTGAGGTAGTGGAAGTACTGGCCATCGCGGCGCCATTCAAGGTGTTCTTCGAGCGGCTGCCCGGCGGCGCGTTCGGGAAGCAACTTGCCGATGCGCAGGCCACCGGCCGTGGGCCGTGCGCGTCCGGCAGACTCGCCGAGCCCGCTGATCCAGCCGTCGCGTGCGTCGTCGGGGCGATGGCGCCCGAGGTGGTGGTGCACCAGGTCCACGGTGCGCAGCGCACGGTCCAGGTGCAGCTCATCACCGGTGGCTCGCCACAGGCCCAGCCAGGCCATCACCGCGTAGGCATCGGTCCAGAGGTAGCGGCGCGCGGGGTCACCGGCGCTGCCGATGCCCGTGCGGACCGCGAAGGCGTCCATCAGTCGGCCGGCGTCGTGGATTCGGTCGTCGCGCATGAGGTGAAGGATGGCCGCGCGGCGGTGGGCGATCTACGGGGCGGTATCCCCGTGTTGCTGCCACCTGCCGCCCAACGCGCGCAGGCAGTCCGATAGGCTCTCCGGATGCACACCGTGTTCGCTTCGCCGCTTCGCTACACGCAAGGACCTGGGGTCACCGCATCGCTTGGACAGGAAATGGCGGGCCTTGGCCTGCGCGGACCGGTATGCATCCTGGCAGGGAAGTCGGCGCGGCGCGACCTGGAATCCACGTGGGCCGCCACGTTCGGCGCAGTGAATTTGCCCTACGGCGTCTATGCCTTCGGCGGCGAATGCAGCGTCCCGGAGATCGCCCGCGCGCGCGCTGCCGCGGAAGCGATGGGCGCACGGGTGATCGTCGCCGCGGGCGGCGGCAAGGCGCTCGACACCGGCCGCGCGGTGGCCGCGGAACTTTCCGTGCCTGCGGTCATCTGCCCCACCATCGCATCGACCGACTCGCCCTGCAGCGCCATCTCCGTGATCTACACCGAGTCGGGCGAGGTGGAGGGCAGCCGCAAGCACGACCGCAACCCGGCGCTGGTGCTGGTGGATTCCGCGGTGATCGCGGCCGCGCCGCTGCGCATGCTGGTGGCCGGCATGGGCGATGCGCTCTCCACCTGGTTCGAGGCACGCGCCTGCATCCGGAGCAACGCACGCAACATGGGCGGCGGCGCGTGCACGCGGGCAGTGGCGGCCCTTGCGGAACTCTGCTGGCGAACGCTGCAGGAAGACGGCGTGGCCGCCGTGCAGGCGATGAAGTCCCCGGGCCCCGTCCCGGCGCCCGCGCTCGAGCGGATCATCGAGGCGAACACCCTGCTCTCCGGCCTCGGCTTCGAGTCGGCCGGGCTGGCGGGCGCGCACTCCATCCACAACGGCCTGTGCGAGGCCCCCGAAGTGCACGCCTACCTGCACGGCGAGAAGGTGGCGTTCGGCACGCTGTGCCAGCTGGTGCTCGAACGGGCGCCGGCAGAGGAGATTGCGCAGGTACTGGCGTTCTGCCGGTCTGTGGGACTGCCGACCACGCTCGACGCGATCGGACTGGCGAACCTCGACGATGCCATGCTTGCGCGCATTGCCGCGCGAAGCGTGATCCCCGGCGAATGGATCCACAACGAGCCGTTCCCCGTCACCGCCGCCATGGTGGCCGAGGCGATCCGCGAGGCAGACCGCATCGGCCGGCAACGCGCCTGAGCCGTTCAGCGCCGCGCCGTCAATCCTTGACCACGATCTCCGTCGTCTCCGTGACTGCGGGCGAACCGGAGCCTGCGGGGATGGTCGCCTCCACGCGGTGCCGCCCCGCCGTCAGCCGGATGGCGCGCGCCCAGCGATGGCAGCGGTTCACGCCTTCCTGGAGCGATGCGACCTCGGTGCCGTCGATCATGAGCTTCACTCCCGGGCGATTGGCGTAGACCGGAAGGTCGAACGCCGTGCCGGCCGAGCGCGGGATGCGCAGGTCGGCCACGTGCACCGCGGGCTCGTCGCTCCAGTTGACGCGGTACCAGTGGAACGCGTCCTTGCGCGTGGCGCGGTCGTAGGTGACGAGTCCCTTCTGGTTGCGGCCGGGCACCCCGCCCCGGTTCCAGAGCGGCACGGTGAAGTCGAAGAGGTTCCAGACGTACGAGCCCCACATGGAGGGGTATCGCTCGATGACGCTCCACTGCGACTCGTGGTAGCGGGTCTGCACGATCTCCGGGAAGTACTGGCCTTTCACGGGATCCGGGAACGGCTCGGGGATGGCCGCCGATTGCTGCGCCACGTTTCCCTCCGCGCCGTACTCGGAGATGCACACGCGGTCATCGGGGCGCTCCGCACGGATCTTCTGGATCCATGCCTCGAGCTTCAGCGGATCGCTTCCCTCGTACCAGCCGATGTAGCGGTTGAAGCCCTGCAGGTCGGCGATGTACGTGGTGGGCTGCACGGGCGTGCCGGAACCGGTGACGGCCACCGTGGGGCGCCACGGGTCCTCCAGCCTGGCGCGGTCGTGGAGCTCGCGCGTCAGCGCGGGCGCCCAGTCGGTGGAGCGCTTGCCGTAGACCTCGTTGTGCAGGCCCCACACGAAGATGGACGGATGGTTGCGCGCCTGCCGGATGAGGTCCACGAGCTGCTCGTTCGCGTTGGTGCCTTCCTCGCCCGTGATCGCGTTGACGAAGGGGATCTCGGCCCACACCAGGATGCCGAGCTCGTCGCAGAGCCGATAGATGTTGTCCGACTGCTGGTAGTGCGCGAAGCGCACGCTGGTAGCACCGATCTCGCGGACGAAGGCCATGTCCTCGGCCTCGTCCTCGGGGGTGAGCGCATTGCCCTTGCCCTGCCGCTCCTGGTGGCGGCACACGCCGCGCAGCGGGTACGGCTCGCCGTTCAGGATGAAGCCCTTCGCGGGGTCCACCTCGCAGGTGCGGAATCCCCACCGCTCGGCCACGCGGTCAACCGCGGTGCCGCCCGAGACCACTTCCACCGCCACGCCGTAGAGGTACGGGTCGCGACGTCCGTTCCAGCGGTGCGGCTTCGGGACATCCACGCGGATGGTGGTGGGAATCACGGTGCCCGGCGGGAGCGCCACCTCGCGCGCCTCCGATGCCACCACCACGCCCGCGGCATCGGTCACGTTCACGCGCATGGTGATGTCCGCGGCGCGCGCGCCAGAGTTCTGCAATTTGGCAGTGACGTCGAGCGTGCCGTGCGCGGCATCGAGCGCGGACTGCGTCAGCGCGACGCCGCTCGAGCCGTGATCGCACGCGGAGACGTGCACAGGCTCCAGGATGATGAGCTGCGCGTGCCGGTACAGGCCGCCGAAGATCGTGAAGAGGTAGTCGTTGACGGGCAGCACGTCCTTGCGGGCGCGGTTGTCCACCTTCACCCGCAGGATGTTCGGCTTGCCGAAGGCGATCGAATCCGTCACGTCGAAGGCGAAGGCGCCGTAGGAGCCGCGATGCTCGCCGACGCGCGTGTCGTTCACGAAGACCTCGGCCACGGAGCCCGCGGCCTCGAAGCGCACCACCACACGTCGGCCCTTCGCTCCTTCCAGCGTCCCGAGATTCCGCTGGTACCAGCCGATGCCCGCGTACCAGCCCGAGCCAGTCTCGGCGTCGGTGGCGTTCCAGCAGTGCGGCAGCGTCACGGTGCTCCAGTTGGTCACCTCGTCGAAGCGCGTCACGTCGGCACGGAAGAACTGCCAGCCCTCGTCGAGGGGCTGGACGGTGCGGCCGGAGGCAGGGGCCGGCGGGGCAACCGCGGCGGGAGCGAGCATGAGGGCGGCAAGGAGCGCGAGCGCGGAAAGTGCCATGGGTGGCATCCTCCCACGAGACCATCCGGGCCGCCAACGGCCAGCGCGCCGCCCCGGCCGATCACACCGCGGCGGCGGTTTCCTGGCCGATGATCGCGTTCAGCGTGGCGCTCGGGCGCATGGCGGCCTCCACGAGCTTCGGGCTCGGGTGGTAGTAGCCGCCAATGTCGACGGTCTTGCCCTGCGCGCCGTTGAGTTCCGCCACGATCTTCGCCTCGTTGGACGTCAGGTCGGCGGCGATCGGCTTGAAGTGCGCGGCAAGCGCCGCATCCTTCGTCTGCCGGGCCAGGGCCTGCGCCCAGTACATGGTCAGGTAGAAGTGGCTGCCGCGGTTGTCGAGGTCACCCACCTTGCGGGCCGGGCCCTTGTTGTTGCGGAGGTACTCGCCGGTGGCCTCGTCGAGGGTCTCGGCCAGCACGGCGGCCTTGGCGTTGCCGGTGCGCTGCGCCATGTGCTCGAAGCTGGCGGCGAGCGCCATGAATTCGCCCAGCGAATCCCAGCGCAGGCTGCTCTCGGCCTGGAACTGCTGCACGTGCTTCGGCGCGGAACCGCCCGCGCCGGTCTCGAAGAGGCCGCCGCCGTTCATGAGCGGGACGATCGAGAGCATCTTGGCGCTGGTGCCGAGCTCGAGGATCGGGAAGAGGTCGGTGAGGTAGTCGCGGAGGACGTTGCCCGTGACGGAGATGGTGTCCTTGCCGTCCTTCATGCGGGCCAGCGTGTAGCGGCACGCGGCGGCGGGATCCATGAAGTGGATCTCGAGGCCCGTGGTGTCCTGCTCCGCCAGGTACGTGCGCGCCTTGCGCATGAGCTCGGCGTCATGCGGGCGGTACTGGTCGAGCCAGAAGATCGCCGGCGTGGCCGAGGCGCGCGCACGGGTGACCGCGAGCTTGACCCAGTCGCGCACCGCCGCGTCCTTCACGCGGCACGCACGCCAGATGTCGCCCTGCTCCACGGCGTGCGACATGAGGATGTTGCCGGCGGCATCCACGATGCGGATGCTGCCGGAGGCCTTCGCCTGGAAGGTCTTGTCGTGGCTGCCGTACTCCTCGGCGGCCTGCGCCATGAGGCCCACGTTCGGGACGCTGCCCATGGTGCGCGGGTCGAGCGCGCCGTTGTCGCGGCAGAAGTCGATCACCGCCTGGTAGATGCCCGCGTAGCAGCGATCCGGGATCACCGCCTTGGCGTCCTGCGTCTTGCCCTCGGCGTTCCACATCTTGCCGCCCTCGCGGAGCATGGCGGGCATGGAGGCATCCACGATCACGTCGCTGGGGACATGGAGGTTGGTGATGCCCTTGTCGCTGTCCACCATGGCGATGGCCGGGCCGGCTGCGTAGACGGCCTTGATGTCCTCCTCGATGGCGGCGCGCTCGGCCTCGGGGAGCGTGGCGATCTTCGCCACCAGGTCGCCGAAGCCGTTGTTGACGTCGACGCCGAGCTTCGCCAGGGTTTCCGCATGCTTCTCGAAGACGGGGCGGAAGTAGGCACGCACCGCGTGGCCGAAGATGATCGGGTCGGAGACCTTCATCATGGTGGCCTTCATGTGCAGGCTGAAGAGGACGCCCGTCTCGCGGGCATCGGCCACCTGCTCCGCCAGGAAGGCGGCGAGCGCGGAGCGGCTCATGAACGTGCCGTCGACGATGTCGCCGGCCTCGAACTTGAGGCCATCCTTGAGCACCGTCACCGCGGCGTCGGCGCCGACGAACTCGATGCGCGCGGTGGTGGCCGCGGCAATGGTCACCGACTTCTCGTTGCCGAAGAAGTCGCCGGCCGCCATCGAGGACACGTGGGCCTTGCTGTCCGGGCTCCAGGCACCCATCTTGTGCGGGTTCGCCTTGGCGTAGTCCTTCACGGCCTTCGGCGCGCGGCGGTCGGAGTTGCCCTCGCGGATCACCGGGTTGACGGCGCTGCCCTTGATGCGGTCGTAGCGCGCCTTGGCGTCCTTCTCGGCATCGGTCTTCGGCTCGTCCACGTAGGCAGGGAGCGCGTAGCCCTGCTTCTGGAGCTCGGCGATGGCCGCCTTGAGCTGCGGCACCGAGGCGCTGATGTTCGGGAGCTTGATGATGTTGGCCTCGGGCGTCAGGCACATGCGGCCGAGCTCGGCGAGGGCGTCCGCGATCCGCTGCTCGGGCTTCAGGAGCTCGGGGAACGCGGCGATGATGCGGCCCGAGAGGGAGATGTCTCGGGTCTCGACGTTGATGCCGGCGGGCGCGGTGAAGGCGCGGATCATCGGCAGGAACGAGTAGGTGGCAAGCGCCGGGGCTTCGTCGGTGTGGGTGTAGATGATGGTGGGCTTGCTCATCGCGATGCTCCTGAAATTGGGCCGTTCCCGGCCAAGGTGGCGGGGATCGCGGATTGTACGAGGGCCGGAGGGTGCGACGATGCCGTGGGCGGATCCTCCCCAGACAGCCCGTCCCCGCACGGGCGGATCTGCCAAACTACGGGCAGGAATGTCCATGCCAAGCCCGACCACCACCCGTCATCCCGCTGCGAGCGCCGGCGCGCCCGTCAGCCTCATCCTGCTCGCCGGCTGCATGGCGGCCGCGAGCCCCTCGGCGCCGCCCGCCACGACCGCCACGGCTCCCGCGCAAGCAACGCCCGCAGCGAAGCCGGGCGACGGCAAGCCCACCGCGGGCGAGGCGAAGGCCGCGCTTGCCAATAAGGTGACCGTCACGGAGCAGGACGGCGTCCGCACCATCGTCTCCAACGGCATCCCGGACCACCAGCCCGGGAAGTTCCCCAACCGCGGCAACCCGAACACCCTCAGCGAGCAGCGGCACACGTTCCGGATGACGATGGCGCCGAAGTTCACCGACACCATGACGCCGCACCGCATGCGCTGGGCCGCGGTGGCGGTCAACGGCGTGCCGTTCGAACCAGGCACCGCGGAAGCATGGAAGAACGACCCGAGCACCGGCTGGCGCATCGAGGCCATCCAGCCCGCGCGCGGCGGCACGCTGGGGATCGACGCCAGCAACGGCCACGTACAGCCAACCGGCGCCTACCACTACCACGGCCTTCCCACCGGCATGGTCACACGGCTTGCCGAAGCGAAGCACGTGAAGGTGGGCGACGAGATGATCCTGGTGGGCTGGGCCGCCGACGGTTTCCCGATGTACGACTTCCACGGCTACGCGAAGGCCGACGACGCGAAGAGCGGCATGAAGGAGCTGCACTCGAGCTACCGCCTGAAGAAGGGCGAACGCCCGGGCGGCGACAAGGGGCCGGGCGGCTCGTTCGACGGCACCTACACGCAGGACTACGAATTCGTGAAGGGTTCGGGCGACCTGGACGAATGCAACGGTCGCACCGGCGTCACGCCGGAATTCCCGAAGGGCACCTACTACTACGTCATCACCGGCGAGTTCCCGTACGTGACGCGCGCGCTGCGCGGCACGCCCGACAAGAGCTTCACGAAGAACGAAGGTGGGCCGCGCGGCGGACCGGGCGGCGGAAGCCCGGGTGGACGTCCGGGTGGACCTCCGGGAGGGCAGCGCGGGCGCGGACCCGGCGGACCCGGTGGACCCGGTGGACCCGGTGGACCCGCTGGACCCGGCGGGCCACCCCCGGAAGGGCCCGGCGGACCGCCGCCGGAAGGCCCGGGCGCACCGCCTCCTGAAGGCATGGACCGATCGTGACCGGCATGCGCTGGATCGTCGTGCTGCTTGGCTGGGTCCTGTGCGGGTCAGCGTCGTTCGCGCATCCACCGACCGAGGCCGCGGCCTTGCTGCGCATCAAGCCAACCGGCGACGTGGAATGCGTGGTGGTGCACGACACCATCGCGCTGCTCGCGGGCAAGCCCTCCGACGAGGTGACGGATGCGGAAATCGAATCGCTCCTTGGGCAACCCGCCGATGCGTTGCGCGCCGCGCTCGGTGCGCTGCAGCTTGACCTGGTCACCGGCACCGTGCTCGAGGCGGACGGCACGCGCCTGGTGGCGCGGTGCACCGACTTCCCCTCGCCCGACGACCTCCGCGCGTGGCAGGCCAAGAACGCCGGCAAGGCCACGCCGTGCGAGATGGCCTTGCGACTCAAGGTGCAGCTGCCAACCGGCGCGCGCAAGCTCTCGGTGCAGCTGCCGGGAGGGCTGGGCGAAGCGCTGCTGGCGGTCGACCGTCCGGGGCTCGAGCGCACGGTGCTGCCGCTCGAGGCGGGGTTGGCGTCGCCGGGGCTCGATGTTTCCATGGTGCGCGCGAGCGCAGCACCGCCATCCGCCACGGAGGCGATCGCACGAACCGTCGAACCCACGCCTGCCCCCGGCGACGAGCCGGGATTCGCGGGCATCATGTGGCGATACGCACTGCTCGGTTTCCACCACATCGTCCCCGCCGGTGCCGACCACGCGCTGTTCGTCCTCGGTCTCTTCCTACTGACTCCCTCCGTGCGGCCCCTGCTCTGGCAGGTCACTGCCTTCACCGCAGCGCACTCGATCACGCTCACGCTCGCCACGCTCGGGCTCGTCAGCGCACCCGCCGCGGTGGTGGAACCGGCCATCGCGCTTTCGATCGCGTTCGTCGCCATCGAGAACCTCTTCGAGCGCAGGCTCCGTCCGTGGCGCATCGCGGTGGTGTTCGTGTTCGGCCTCGTACACGGGCTCGGGTTCGCGGCGGGGCTCATGGAAATCGGCATGCCAATCGCGCAGCGCGCCTCCGGGATCGTCGGATTCAGTTTCGGCGTCGAGGCCGGGCATCTGGCGGTGCTGGCCGCGGCATTCGCCGTCCTTGGTTGGACGCGCGGGAAGCCGTGGTACCGCAGCCGCGTGGAAATTCCGCTTTCCATCGGCATCGCAGGCATTGCGTGCTGGTGGGGCGTGGAGCGGATCTTCGGCGGCTGAGGCACGTGCCCATGACGCACTGACCGACACGCCGGCGCTTCCGCCAATTGCAGGCAACTTCCCGTGTTGCGGTCCGCCTCGGCGACCGCATCATGTGTCCGCGCCACCAAGGGAAGGACCGATGCCCCATCGAGGGTGCCACGGCCGAGACCCGCTGCGCGGGAGGAAGCCATGCGAATCGTCATCACGCCGCTCGTTGACCCGGACACCACCATCGACGTCACGGAGGAGTTGGTGGCGGCGATCGCCGCGAAGCTCGCGGAACGCAACGGCGGGAACTCGGTGCTCGATTCACTGGAAGCGGAACGGCACCTGCACTCCATCCTCCGCCGCGGCACCGAATGGATCCTGGACGAGGAAGGGCGTGGCACGTGAAGACCGCCACGTTCCACGAACAGCGCGAGGAGATGGTGCAGACGCAGATCGTGGCGCGTGGCGTGGTCGATCCGCTGGTGCTCGCCTCCATGCGCGAGGTGCCGCGCGAGGAGTTCGTGGGCGCCCGCTACCACGAGTTCGCCTACGAGGACAGCCCGCTCCCCATCGAGGAGGGGCAGACCATCTCGCAGCCGTACATCGTGGCGCTCATGCTCGAGGCCGCGCGCATCGGACCCGCGGACCGCGTACTCGAGGTCGGCGCGGGCTCCGGCTACGCGAGCGCCGTGATGAGTCGCATGGCCGGCTCAGTCCACGCGATCGAGCGCCACCGGACCCTTGCCGACACCGCCCGCGCGCGCCTCACGCGCCTGGGCTACGACAACGTCACGGTGGTCACCGGCGACGGCACCAAGGGTCTTTCGCAGAGCGCGCCATACGACACCATCGTGGTTTCCGCGGGCGGAACCGAGGTTCCCGAACCGCTCCTCGAGCAGCTGCGGATCGGCGGACGCCTCATCATCCCGGTGGGGCATGAGCCGCGTACGCAGGAACTCCTCCGGATCGTGCGCACCGGCGTGCACAGCTACGACCGCGACGCCCTGGGCCACGTGCGCTTCGTGCCGCTCATCGGCACCGAGGGCTGGGCCAAGGATGCCCATGCCGTCTCGCCGCGACGCCCCGGTCCGACCGTGGAGGTCAAGCCGGGCGGGCGCGATCGCCTGGGCCATGCCATTGCCGCAGCATGCGAGCCGATCCTCGACCAGGAAACCGCGTCCCTCGATGCCCTGCTTGCCCGCATCGACGGCGCGCGGATCGTGATGATCGGCGAGTCCACGCACGGCACGTCCGAGTTCTATCGCATGCGCAACCGCATCACCCGCGAGCTGGTGATGAAGCAGGGATTCACCATCGTCGCCATCGAGGGCGACTGGCCGGATGTCGCCGTGCTCGACCGCCACGTCCACGGCAAGGCCTCCGCGCAGGAGTGCCGCGACGCGTTCGCGCGCTTCCCGGCGTGGATGTGGCGTAACCGCGAGACCGCGGAATTCATCGACTGGCTTGCCGCGCACAACCTGCGCGCCGGCTCCGCGGATGCGCGCGTCGGAATGTACGGCCTGGACCTCTACAGCCTCGGCAAGTCCATCGCCGCCGTGCTCGCCTTCCTCGACCGCGAGGACCCGCGCGCCGCCGAGGCAGCCCGGGTCCGCTACGGTTGCTTCTCGCCCTGGGAAACCGACCCTGCCACGTACGGTCGCGCCACGGCCAGCGGGCGGCTCGAAGGCTGCGAGAACGAGGCCGTCACCATGCTCCGGCAGCTGCTGGAGATGCGGCTCACCGACCCCGTGCGCTCGCGCGATCCGCTCTTCGACGCGCAGCGCAACGCCGCCGTGGTGCGCGAGGCCGAGCGCTACTACCGCGCCATGTACTACGGTGCGCGTGAATCCTGGAACCTTCGCGACCGGCACATGTTCGCCACGCTGCAGTCGGTGCTCGAGCACCGCGGCCCGAAGGCCCGCGCGGTGGTCTGGGCACACAACTCGCACGTGGGCGATGCCACCGCCACCGAGATGGCCGCGCGCGGCGAGACGAACCTTGGCAAGCTGGCACGGCACGCCTTCGGTGCCGCGGCGTACCTCATCGGCATGGGGACCGACCGCGGCACCGTGGCGGCCGCCAGCGGCTGGGACGAGCCGATGCGCGTGCGTGCCCTGCGCAACAGCCATCCCGAGAGTTTCGAGGCGCTCTGCCGCAGTTCCGGCGTGCCCCGCTTCCTGCTGCCGCTGCGCGCCTCGCGCGACCCCGCGCTGCGCGAGGCGCTGGCGGAGCCGCGCATCGAACGCGCCGTGGGCGTCATCTACCGACCGGACACCGAGATCCTCAGCCACTACTTCCAGGCTTCGGTGGCGCGGCAGTTCGACGAATGGGTGTGGTTCGAGGAAACCAAGGCGGTCGATGCGCAGGAAGGCGCCACCGAGGACGCGGACCCCGGCACCTATCCGTTCGCCCTCTGAGGCGCGGATCGGGGAAAGGTCCCAGTGACGGCCGGAGCCTCGATCGCCTGAAATGAACGCATTCAGCAAAGGGGAATCGCCATGCAGACCATCACGCACACGCTCACGAAGACCGACGCACGCATCAAGGCGGACGTGCTGTCCGAACTGGCGTGGGATCCGTACATCCGCGACACCACCGCCGGCATCACGGTGCGCAACGGCATCGTCACCATCACCGGCGTGGCGGCTTCGCTGGCCGCGCGCCTGGCCATCGTGGACGCGGCGCACCGCGTGCAGGGCGTGCTGGACGTGGTGGACGAGATGACCGTCTCGCCCAGCCCGTCCACCGTGCGCACCGATGCCGACATCGCGCAGGCCGTGCGCGAGGCGCTGCGCTGGGACGCATACCTGCCGGACGACCGCATCGCGACCACGGTTTCCTCCGGTGTCGTCACGCTGCAGGGCAACGTGACCAACTGGGCCCACCGCGTCGATGCCGAGAAGGCCATCCAGCGCCTGGTGGGCGTGCGCGCGGTGGTCAACCGCCTCACCGTCACCGGCACCGCCATCGACCCGGTGGCCATCAAGCTCCAGATCGAGCGCGCCCTCGAGCGCCGCGCCGAGCGTGAGGCGCGCCGCCTCTCCGTTACGGTGCGGGACGGCATCGTCACCATCGCCGGCCCCGTGGCCACGTGGGCGGAACGGCAGATGGTGGAGCGCATTGCCGCCTCGTCGCCCGGCGTGCGCGGCATCGACGACCGAACCACCATCGAGCCCGTCACCTGAGCCACGCCAATGGACTTCGTTGCCAACTCACCGCCGGGATCTCCGCAAGAAGAAGCGAGGGAACACACCATGCGCGCCATCATGCAGCCAGCCGTGAAGCCAGACGAGCGTGTGCTCGCCGACGTACGTTCCGAGCTCGAGTGGGATCCGTTCGTCCTGGACGCCGAGGTGGAGGTGGAGGTCCACGGCGGCATCGTGACGCTGCGCGGCACCGCCAACTCGCTCGCCAACCGCGACGCCATCAACGACGCCGCACACCGCGTGCACGGCGTGCTGTCCGTGGTGGACTGCCTGACCGTCCAGCCGGACGCCAGCACCGTCCGCACGGACGACGACATCGAGCACGCAGTGCGCGACGTCCTGCGCTGGGACGCGCACCAGCCCTTGATCCGCGTCTTCGGCACGGTCCGCTGCGGCATCGTCACGCTGCGCGGCTCCGTGGACACCTGGACGCAGCGCTGCGATGCCGAGTGCCCGGTGCGCCAGCTTGCGGGTGTGCGCGCCGTGCAGAACCGCGTCGCGGTGCTCGAATCCCCCGTGGCCTGCGACACCATGCGCTTCCAGATCGAGCAGGCCATCGAACGCCACGCCGGCCCCGCCGGGCGGCGCGTGCGGGTGGGCGTGGACGACGGCGTGGTCACGCTCAGCGGCCGGGTCAATTCATGGGCGGAGCGCAAGACCCTGGAGCGCATCGCCGGCTCCATGGAGGGCGTGCGCGACGTGCGGAACACGCTGGCGATCGACCCGCTGGCGTGAGCGCAAAAGCAGCACCGCACGCCTAGATGGACGTGCGGTGCGAAAAGCCCTTGGAGACTCCAACGTTCCGTCAGCGACGGCGACGGCGAGCCACGAGGCCAGCCACGCCGAGGAGCGCCACGGCGCCCGGGGCCGGGACCGCGGTGCCGTTGACGAACACGTTGTCGATGCGGGCGGTGCCGCCGGCCTGGTAGGCGCCGGAGCCGTTGACCGAGTCGACCTTCGCCTGCATGCGCACGATGATCGAGGCAGCGTTGTCGGCAGAGGCGCCGAGCGCGATGGTGGAGGTGTAGGCGGCGTTGTACGAGCTCGACGTCCACGCACCGGCACCCGTGGGAGCCGCGGAATTGACGATGGGAGCGTAGGACGCCAAGAGTGTCGTCCAGTTGGCGCCGCCATCGACGCTCATGATGAGCGTCCAGGCCGCCGGGCCGGTGGAGCTGCGGGTCTGATCCCACGTGAACGACAGGCCCGAGTAGCCCGTGCCGCTGAAGGCCGCCTGGTAGAAGTCGCCGGCCTTCCAGACGTTGCTGGAGAAGGCGTACTGGCTGCCGTTGCCGGCGGGCGAGGTGTACGAGGTGGGGTTGGCGCCCGAGGAGGCCAGCTGGTGGGTGCTGGACAGGCTGGTGCCAGCGGTCGCTGCGCCCTGGTCACCAGCGCCAACGGTGTAGAAGGTGCCGGTGGGCACGTTGCCCGTACCCGACGGGAACGCGTTGGGGATGGTCCAGCCGACGACGAGGTCAGCGGAGGCCGAGGCCACGCAAGCGGTAGAGGCGACGATCGCGGCAAGGGAAAGCCGGGTCATGACTGACATGGAATGTCTCCGAAAGGGGGGAGGGAGCCAACATGCCACACGGAAAGGGGCCGTGAGGAACCTCGAAAGTAACCCGCGATCCAGGGTGGGCAAGCAATCCGCAGCGATAACTGGAAATTGAACCCCGGCTTGACGGTGCTACCGCCGCTCCGGCGCCCCCAGGCCCGTCCCATCCCACGAACTTTTCAAGGCCACGAACTCCCCGCCGGGCCCCGATTACGATCGCCCCATGCCTTCTGCGGCCCCGCCCCCCGGCCTCGACCCCCGCGTGACCGCCCTGCGGGCCATCTCCGAGCGCGCCGGGCGCCTCACACTCACCTACTTCCAGCACCCGGAACTGGTCGTGGAGCACAAGGATGACCAGAGCCCGGTCACCGTGGCCGACCGCGCCTGCGAGACGCTCATCCGAAAGGCCATCGCCGCCGACTTTCCCCAGGACGGCCTCCTGGGCGAGGAGCACGGCGCCGCGCCCGGCACCAGCGGCTACACCTGGGTCATCGACCCGATCGACGGCACGGTGAGCTTCGCGCATGGCGTGCCCCTCTACGGCGTGCTGCTGGCGCTCGAGCACGGCACCGGCGAGGACCGGCGCGTGGTGGCCGGCGTCTGCGAACTGCCCGCACTCGGCGAGCGCGTGTGGGCCGCACAGGGCCGCGGCGCGTGGTGGGAGCGCAACGGCGAGCCCGTGGTGCGCGCGCGCGTCTCTCGCGCGGATCGCCTCTCCAACGCCCTCATCGCGACCACCGGCTACGAGTACTTCCGCCGCGCCGGCACCATCGCCGCACTCGATGCGCTCAGCGCTCAAGCCGGCCGCATCCGCGGCTGGACGGACTGCTACTGCATGGCGCTCGTGGCCACCGGACGCTGTGACGGCGCCGTGGAGCCATGGATGAATCCGTGGGATTCCGGGCCCTTTCCCATCATCATGGAGGAAGCAGGCGGCGTCTTCAGCGCATGGGACGGCACGCCCGGCATCCACTGCCGCACGGCCGTGGCGGCGAACCCCGCGCTGCACGCAGAGCTCGTTGCCCTGCTCCGCGGCACCGGGCATCCGTGATCGATTGATTCAGCTCACTTGATCCGCGTCATGCGGAACTCGAGCGGCTTCTCCGCCGGCTTGCCTTCCGGCGCCTTCGGTTCCACCACCAGCACCAACGTGTCCGGGCCGTCCGCGGAATAGGTCACGCGCGACAGGTCGCCCGCGTGCGCCTTGGCCGGATCGGCCACCGGCACGAACGTGGCGCGCTTGCCCTCGACCTTCTCCAGCACCAGGAGCATGGGCTCGGTGCGCTTGGGATCCGGATCGAAGTTGCCGTGGACGTGCATCTGCCGCAGCACCACGCGATCCTTTTCCGCGACGATCTGCGTGAACTCGTAGAACGGCACGCCGCCGTTGCCGAGAATGCGGCGGAACGAGCCGAGCATCGACTGCCCGCGCGGGACCATCCAGTGCTCCTCGATCATGGCGCCGTTGGCCTGCTGCTGCGTCCACGCACCGGTCATGAAGGCGAGCGGCTCGAGCGCCGCGGCAGCCTTGGGACCCGAGGCAGTGGCCGGCGCCGGGGGAGCCTTGGCGTCCTGCCCGGGCGCGACGAAGACGAGCGAGGCAACGGCAGGAACGATGGCGAGAAGGCGGATCATGGTGGGGGCGCGGACAGGAGAGAGATGACCGCCCCGACGATCAGGACGCTTCGAGCAATCTACCGGAACATGGCAGGAACGCGTCCGACACGCGGATTCCTCCGTGCGTTGCACCGACATTGCTACCTTTCCGACATGAACACCACCGCGTTCGCCGTCCGGAGCTGCTGTGCCTTGCTGGTGCTTAACGTCACCCTGACCGCCTGTGTCGCGACCGCGCGAGATCCGTCCGGAACGCAGCATCACGGCACGGTGTCCGCCGCATCCGCACCGACCATCGTCGGCAACGAATGGCGATGCACCCGCCTGGGCGCCGCGGCACCGCCGGCCGACTGCATGCCCACCTTCGCGCTGGAGGCGGGCGGAAAGGCCAGCGGCTTCGCAGGCGTCAATCGATGGTTCGGTACGTGCACGGCCAACGGCGCGTCCCTCGCGTTCGGCCCCCTGGCCGCCACGCGCATGGCCGGCCCGCCGGAACGTATGGAACTGGAGCGGCAGTACCTGCAGGTCATTGCCTCCGTCACCCGATGGAGCATTGCCGACGGCAGGCTGCGGCTCTCCGACGGCTCCACGGTGGTGGCGGAATTCGAACCGATGCCGAGGGCGGCGAACGAAACGAAGCACTGACCGCCGCTACTGCCCGAGCGCACGCAGCAGCACCGTTGCATACGCACCGCGCGGCAGGCGGAAGCGCACTTCCACGGCGCGATCGTTGCCGCTGCCCTGCCCGCCACCGATCGGTTGCATGGCGAAGTTCGCGGCCCGCATCACGAGCGGTCGCTCGGCGTGACCGAAGCGAAGCTCCGGCATGCCGCGCAGCGTGAGCGCCGCGGGCTCCAGCTGTTCCGCCGCGAGCGCGGCGCGCCACGCCTCGCCCCATGGCGAAGCGAAGACCGTTTCGGGGCTCGGCATCGGCGGGCGACACTCCATCCAGGCGGCCGGAATCTCCGCAGCCGGCGCGAAGGCGAGCGCGCCGAATTCGTCCTCGGTCTCGATGGGCGATGACACCGCCGCGCGCACCATCCGTCGCGCGCCGTCGTTCCAGAGGAGGCTCTGGAATGCCTCGACATTCATGGAGCGCAGGAACGGCGGCAATGCCATGAACGCCTCGGGGAGCGACGCCCCTTGCGCCAGGCGCTCGAAGGGCCGGCGCTCCGGGCACGGCGGCAGTTCCGCGGCCAGCACCCTCCACTGGCCCCACTTGGTGGCGCAGGTGCGCGTGAACGCGCGGCGCACGCCGAGGTCCTTGCGCGCGGGCGTCCCCACCGCCAGGCGCAGTGCGGCGTCCACGTCGCCTGCAAGCAGCGCACGTGCGGCGAAACCCTGCCCGTGACGCGCGGACCCGAAGCGCTGGTCGCCGAAGTAGTTCACCACGTGCAGCGCACCGTCCGGCGCACGGAGTCGTGCGGCTCGCGTGTGCATGGTCTCGACGGCTTCCGCGGAGAGGTCGCGCACCACGATCTCGAATGCGTTCGCCGTGATCCACGAGGCATCCACCGGTTCCGTCGACCAGCCGATGACGCGCGCGCGCCAGCCCGGTCCCTCGATGCCGCGCGACAGCGCACGCGCCGCCGCGGGCGACGGTCGCTTGAAGGACACGTGCTGGCTCGTGGCAGCATGGCGGTCCTTGAGACCGGCATAGTGGATGGCGTGCGGCGGTACCTGCAGGGCACGCGCCAACCCGGCGGTGGCATCGGGCGTGGTGAGGCCGCTCTTCGTCAGCCGGCACACCGCGTGCGGCGCGGCCTCCGAGAAATTGGCGCACAGCGCGGCCTCGAGTGCAGGCTCGAGTTCCTCGTCGACGCGAAAGTCATCGGGGTGAGTTCGGATGGCCACACGTGGAACTCTACGCGCCGGCCTCTCGGGGGCGCTGGATTCAGGCTCCCACGAGCGACCAGAGCAAGAGCAGGTTGAGCCCGATCACCGTGACCGCACAGACCCACGCCGCCACCCGCATCCAGCCGCGAATGGCAAACGCACCCATCTTGGCGCGCGACGACGTGAACGTGATCAGGGGCACCACGGCAAAGGGCAGCTGCATCGCCAGGATCACCTGCGACAGCACCAGCAGCTTGCCGACGCCCGCATCGCCCCACGCTGCGGCAACCACCGCGGCCGGCACGATGGCCACCATCCGGGTCACCATGCGCCGCGCCCAGGGCGGAAGGCGAAGTTCGAGGAATCCCTCCATCACGATCTGCCCTGCCAGCGTGCCCGTCAGCGTGGAGTTCTGGCCGCTCGCAAGGAGCGCCACGGCGAACAGCGTGCTCGCGAGCGATGCCCCCAGCACCGGCGTCAGCAGGTCGTACGCTTGGTGGATGTCGGCCACGTCCTGGTTGTCGGTGCCGTGGAACGCGGCGGCGGCGGTGATCAGGATGGCAGCGTTGACGAAGAAGGCGAAGCCGAGCGAGACCGTGGAGTCGATGGTGGCCAGGCGCAGCGCGTCGCGCTTGCCGTCCTCGGTGCGCGGATAGGCGCGCGTCTGCACGATGCTCGAATGCAGGTAGAGGTTGTGCGGCATCACCGTGGCGCCCAGGATTCCGATGGCCACGTAGAGCATGGCCGGGTCGGAAAGGATGCGCGTGGTGGGCCAGAAACCGCGGAGAATGCCGCCCGGATCCGGACGCGCAGCCCAGAGTTCGTAAGCAAAGCACGCGCCGATGGTGAATACCAGCGCCGCCACGAAGGCTTCCAGGATGCGGAAGCCGCGGCGATGGAGAAGGAGGATCAGCATCACGTCCGCGGCAGTGATCACGATGCCCCAGACCAGCGGGACATCGAAGAGGAGCT
>CAMBSR010000010.1 GCA_945870475.1 Phycisphaera mikurensis NBRC 102666 | reverse complement strand
CGTCTTCGGGAAGGGCTTGAACGGCGCGGCGTAGAGCGCGTCGTAGGCAAGGAAGTCGCGCGCGGGGAGCTTGGGATCCTTCTCGCGCGCGGCATCGGCCTCCGCGAGGCAGCGGTCGTAGAGCTCGCGCCCCGCGGGCGTGCACGCGTAGCCGCGCTCCTCGATCTCGCCGAAGCGCGCGGTGTGCGTGGCGGCCGTCATGGTGCCGTCTTCGTCGGTGAACTCCACCGCTTCGGTGAGCGCCGTGTACGCGTCCTGGCGGAGGAGGATCGGCGTGTCCTCGGAGGGGCCCTCGGTGAAGTCCTTGTAGCCCGCGTGCTTCAGCGCGGAGAGGCGGAACTGCTCGCCGCGGAAGGTGGACACCAGGCCATCAACCAGCGCCGAGACGTCGGCCGCGGTGACCGTGCCGGGCTGGTACGAGTCGATCTCTGCGTGGCTCAGGTGCTTGAAGTGCAGGCGCAGCCAGTCGCGGTCGGCCACCTTGGAGAGCCGCGTGAGCGCCAGCGTGGCGCGGGCACGGAATCCGGCCTCGTCCAGCTCGCCCAGGCAGTGCTTCATGGACGCCGTGTAGAGGTCCATGAGGAGCGTGTTCGGCGTGAGGTGGTTGAGGTGGTGGTTCTGGAAGCAGGCAATGTCGGCGGCGATCTTGAATCCGGCGGCCGAGAGTTCCTTGTAGAGGTGCAGGTCGCGCGCCTTGCCGGTCCACTTGAAGATGCGCTCGGTGCCCTCGCGGACCAGCGCCTCGCCGTCCTCGCGCGAGAGGCCGCCATCGCGCTCGCACTTCTCGATCAGCTGCTTGGCGCGGTCGGAGAACACGCTGCGGCGTGCGAGGAGCGCCTCGATGCGCGCGCGCGTGCTGGGGTCGAAGTAGTCGGTCATCAGGAGCGACGTGAACACGCGGTGCTCCGGGCGCAGCGCGGAGCGGAACGCGGTGGCGATGATCGGCTGGCTCTTGGAGCCGACGCAGGTCATGTCGTAGAAGTTGTGCGGCTCCATGGCGAAGCAGCCGAAGAAGCGCGTGATCCATCGGTACTCGTCCGGCCGGCCGATGCGGATGGCGCCGTGCCGCTCGCCGCTGGTGCGCTCGAGCTGCTCCGGCGTCACGTGGAAGCCGCGGTGGAGCTTGGAGACCACCTCGCACGCCGCCTCGTTGGTGGCGCGGTTCACCAGGAGCGCGCGGTCGTAGAGCGGGACCTCGCGGCCGAACATCGCCGAGAGCTCGGCGAAGAGGCGGTTCTGCATCTCGAAGCGGTCGGCGAAAGCGGTGGACATGCCAAAATCGTAGCGCGCACCGCGGATTCGGCCACCGCGCACTCATCGGAGAGCAGCAAGATTCCCCGAGGCGTTCGGCTTCGGCAACGAGCGTTCCGTGATTCCGGCGGCGGCGCACCGCAGCGCGCGCGGGCGCGCGCAATATCGGGCCGGGACGGCGGTTCCGGCCTCACCGCTCCAGATAATCCAGGTCCCGGTGGAACGTCTCGTCCATGGCGAGCGCCGCCACCATCCCCACCGCCACGCAGCAGATGCCCAGCGTGAGCGTCGCCTGCACCGTACCCATGCCGGGCTTCATGGCCAGCCAGATGCTGGTGATGGGCACCGCCATCGCGCGCACGAAGTTCGGCGCGCTCGTCGCGGCCGTGGCGCGAAGGTTGGTGCCGAACTGCTCGCTCGCCGTGGTGACGAAGATCGCCCAGTAGCCGGTGGCCGCGCCCACCAGGCACATCATGCCGTAGAAGGCCTCCGGCCCGCGCGGCGCGATGGCGAAGAAGAGGACGATCGATGCCGCCAGCAACGCCTGGAACCCCATGATGGTCCGCGTGCGGCTGCGCAGGAACTGCGAGATGAGGCCGCTGGCGACATCGCCCACCACCACACCGAGGTACGCCCACAGGATCACCTTGGCAGGCATGATGGGCTCCGCAATGCCCATGGCCTTCCCGATCTCCGGGCCGAAGACGAACATCACGCCGCCCACGAACCAGATGGGCATGGCCGAGAACACCACCGCCGCGAAGCGCAGGAAGCGCCGCGGCGGCCAGAGGAGCTGCAGCGGGTTGCCGCGCGAGATGCCGCTGCCATGCGCCTGCACACGCGTGAAGAGCCCGCTCTCCACCACGCCCACGCGGAGCGCCAGGAGCGCAAGCCCCATGATGCCGCCGATCAGGTAGCAGTGGTTCCACGCCACCTCGGTGCCCACCAGGCCGGCCGCCACCGCGCCCGAGAGCCCGATGGTGGCCACGATGGTGGTACCGATCCCGCGCTTGGCCGTCGGCAGGAGCTCCGCCACCAGCGTGATGCCGGCGCCGAGCTCGCCCGCCAGGCCAAAGCCCGCCACGAACCGCAGCACCTCGTACTGCCACACCTCGGTTACGAACGCGTTCAGGATGTTGGCCACCGAATAGAGCAGGATGGAACCGAACAGCGTCTTGAGGCGCCCGAGCCGGTCCCCCAGCATCCCGAAGGCGATGCCGCCGAGGAGCATGCCCACCAGCTGGATGTCAAGCAGCCGCTTCCCCACCAGCGTCAGCTGCTCCGGATCCGTGATCCCGAGCGCCTTGAGGCTGGGGATGCGGACGATCGAGAAGAGCACCAGGTCGAACAGGTCGACGAAGTAACCGAGTGCGGCCACCAGCACCGCCAGCAGCGTTCCCCGGGTCATCGGAACGGTTCCGGGCGACGATCCTTCTCTGGGCAACTCCATGGCCGTCAAGTGTATGGACGCGTCCGCTGCCCCCCCGGAGGGGGTACCATCCCGCCCCCACAGGGGGAACACACGTTTCCCGTGCCGAACACGGCCCAGAGAGAACCACCATGCTCACCGCAGCCATCATCGCGCTCGCGCTCGCGACCGCCGCCCAGACCCCCGCCCAGACCTCCGGCCAGACCCCCGGCCCCGAGAACGCTCCGTACACCAAGGAGATGGGCCTCGGCGACAAGCCGTCCATGTACGGCCTCTCCTGGTTCGGCGGCGACGAGCCGCTGCCGCGCCCGGCCTTCGAGGAATCGAAGACGGTCCGCAGCGTCGACGGCGTCTGCAAGGCCACCGTCCACATCACCAAGCAGAAGATCCGGGCCGGCGAGCAGGACCTGACCACCTCCTGCTTCGACGGCAAGTACACCGGGCCGATCCTGCGCATGAGCCCCGGCGACCTGCTCGAGCTCACCGTCATCAACGACGGCGAGATGAACACCAACATCCACTTCCACGGCATGCAGGTGGCCTCCGCCGACTACGGCGACAGCGTGTTCACGATCATCCCGATCGGCCACCAGTACACGTACCGCTTCCGCATCCCCGAGTACCACCACCCGGGCACCTACTGGTACCACGTCCACAGCCACACCACCACCCAGCGCCAGGTGATGCAGGGCATCGCGGGCACCATCATCATCGAGGGCGAGCTGGACCGCTGGCCTGCGCTGAAGGGCATCACCGAGCACAACTGCGTGCTCCACGACTACCAGAAGGGCCTCACCGGCGAGGTGGTCCAAGGCATCCAGGTCTCGTGGCCGACCTACCGCCTGGTGAACGACCAGAAGTTCCCCGACATCGCCATCCGCCCGGGCGAGACGAAGCTCCTGCGCTTCTCCGCGCAGGGCCCGAACATCTACTACTACCTGGATTTCGGCGGCGAGAAGTTCTGGGTGGTGAACACCGACGGAAACCCGGTCAACAAGATGGTGGAGGTCACCCGCTACCCGCTGCCCCCGGGCTCGCGCGTCGACGTCCTGGTCCAGTTCAGCAAGCCCGGCCGCTACAAGCTGCACACCTCCGAGATCCGTACCGGTCCCGCCGGCGACGGCTACAGCGCGGAGAACCTCCTTACCATGGCCTGCGAAGGCGAGCCGGTGGCCAAGCCCATCGCGCTGCCGATCGCCGCCGAGGGTCCCGATCCCCTGCGCGACCTGCGCCAGGTGCAGGTGGACAACACCCGCACCATCGTCTTCAGCGAGACCGACAACGACTTCCGCATCGACAACCGCTACTTCGACGGCACCCGCATCGACCAGCTGATCAAGTACGGCACCGTGGAGAAGTGGATTGTCCGCAACTCGACCGACGAGCTCCACGTCTTCCACTTCCACCAGACCGACTTTCAGGTCACCAAGATCAACGGTGTGCCGGTGCCCTTCAACAGCCACCGCGACAACGTCAACATCCCGGTCCGCGGCGAGATCGAGGTGATCATCCCCTTCGACCTCCCGTGCCAGATCGGCGACTTCGTCTTCCACTGCCACATCCTCTGCCACGAGGACGGCGGCATGATGCAGAAGGTGCGCTGCTATGACCCGACGAAGCCGATGCCCCCGGTCCGCGCGGGCGACGGCTACGGCGCGCCGGAGGACACCAACCACCAGACCGTGGAGGCCGCCAACCCGAACGCCATCGGCGGCCCCTTCGCGCTCAAGCTCGGCGACGGCAAGCCGTTCACCCAGGCGCAGCTCGGCGACGGCCTGTCGCTGATGACCTTCGGCTACACCCGCTGCACGGGCGCCTGCCCGCGGACGCTGGCCACCTTCACCGAGGTGGACGACATCCTGAACCAGGAGAAGACGCGCCCCACCCTGCGCTACGTCTTCGTGAGCGTCGATACCGCGCGCGACCAGGGGCAGCCGCTCCTGGACTACGCGCAGAACGCGCCGTTGCCGCTGGTCGCGCTGACCGGCAGCCCCGAGGAGGTGCAGGCCGTGGCCGCCACCTTCGGCGCGGCATACAAGCCGCAGCCCAAGAAGGACGACGGTTCGTACACCGTCCGCCACTCCACGGACATCTACCTGGTGGGCCCGGGCGGGCGCATCTTCAAGCGCTTCGCCCTCAACACCGATCCGAAGGTGATCGCCGCCGCCGTGCAGGAGTTCGCGCCGCGCGTTCCCACGAAGACCGCCGCCGTCACGGAAGGAGGTGCCAAGTGAACCGCACCCTGAACGCCTCGATCCGTCGCGTCCTCATCGCCATCGTCGCGCTCGCCGCCTGGTGCGCGCCGCACGCCGCGTTCGCGCAGGGCGGCGGCAACACGCCGGACCCGCGCCCCTTCGCGCTGTTCCGCGACATGTTCGACACCGCCGGCGAGTGGCACGGACCCTGGGTGAACATGGCCTACCAGCCGCAGTTCAACTGGGTCTACCAGAGCGAAGGCAAGCCGATGAACAACCTGAACTCCCAGGTCTCCTGGGGTTCGTACATCTGGATCACGCCCGAGATCACCGTCAACGTCAACATGCAGCTCGGTCAGGTCGGCACCCCCAAGGACAACGACGAGTGGCTCATGTACGGCGAGGGCATCACCGCCGGCGACATCTGGATCGAGTGGAGCGACCAGCGAACCGGCATCATCGCCGGCCGCTTCACGGCGCCGTTCGGCATCGCGCCGCTCATCCTGCCCGGCATCTTCGACACGAACCTGGTCAACAGCTACAACTTCGGCGGCCTGCTCGGTGGCCTCGCCACCCTGTCCACGGGCGACGAGGGCTACGGTATCCATGCCCTCAACGCCGCCGTCTTCGGCGTCGACACCACCTTCATGTCGCGCGGCATCTTCGCCCAGCCGGCGGCCCCCTCGGGTCCCGGCACCGGGGGCGGCGCCGACAGCTGGATGATCGGCTATAGCGGCGCCAACATCCCGGTGCTGTTCCCGACGCTCCAGGTCAACGTGGCCTACATCCAGTTCGGCGACGGTGACGGCGCCCCGGCGAACCAGAAGGGCTTCAATGCCGGCGGCTACTGGCAGTGGGTCGTGAACGGCAACGGAAACCAGACCCTCGATGCGCAGTACTGGTCCATCGGGCCGTTGTTCGAGTACGTCCACTTCTGGAACAACGACGGCATCGACGGCGCTTCCAGCGACTACTACACGGTCGGCCTGATCTCCAACTACGGCAACTGGCAGACCGACGTGGTCTTCACGCAGCAGAACCTGTCGCAGCCCGGGCAGTCGGACCAGGACAACTACCTCATCTCGGCGAACCTAGGCTACAACTTCTTCGGCCCGCAGTCGTTGATCCAGATGGGTTACGGCTACCAGGTCACCGACGGCAAGGAGAACCAGCAGGTCGGCCTGCAGGTCAACTTCCCGATCGTGGCGCTCGAGTACTTCCCGCTCTGGAACTGACCCAGCGCGCAAGCCTGCGGAGCACGCAGGTTCAACACGCAACTTCGGCACGGCCCGGGCACCCGCCTGGGCCGTGCCGTTTCAGCGAACGGTGCCGGCCGGCGCCGTCGGCTGCCGCGAAGCGCGCCACCGTCGCGAATTCCGAAGGTCTTCCGAAATCGGCGGCGGAGTGGCCCGTTCTGCCTGCGTCGCCGCGATCGATTCCGCCGCGAAAATCTCGATCCACACCGTCCCCTGCGCCGCGTGCGCGGCAACAACAGTCCACAGAAAGGAACTGATTCACATGCTCAGCAAGAAGTTCGCATTCATCGCACCGGCGTTCCTCGCCTGCACCTTCGCCAGCGCCGCGCTCGCCATCGAGCCGCCGGCCAACGGCGGCCAGGATCCCGCGCAGAATCCGCCTCAGAGTCCTCCTCAGGGCCCGGGCGGCAAGGAAGGCGGCAAGGAAGGCGGCAAGGAAGGCGGCAGGGACGGCGCGAAGGGCGGCGGCAAGGACGGCGGCAAGGGCGGCGAGCGCAAGCGCCCCGATTTCAAGACCCTCGACAAGAACGGCGACGGCTTCATCACCGAGGACGAGGCGCCGGCCCAGGCGTGGGAGCGCATGAAGAAGTTCGACACCGACGGCGACGGCAAGATCAGCGCCGACGAGATGACCAAGGGCATGGCCGAGCAGCGCGGTCGCGGCAAGGGCCCCGGTGGTCCGGGTGGTCCGGGTGGCCCCGGCGGCAAGGACGGCGGCAAGGACGGCGGCAAGGACGGCGGCAAGGGCAACGGCGCGCCGCCGGCTCCGCCCGCCCCTCCGGCCCCCCCGGCTCCCCCGGCCCCGCCGCAGGCCTGAACGGCTCTCACAATTCACCCACATCCAACGCCGCCGTCCCGCCCAGGGGCAGCGGCGTTGTGCTTCCAACGCCTAAGCTGTGCTCCTTCCCGGGGAACACATCTCCCCCTCTCGGAGTCATCCATGACCAACCACGCCGCACGCACGTCCATCGCCATCGCCCTCGTCGCATCGCTCTTCGCCGGCTGCTCCACCGAGGTGAAGCGCACCGGGTTCATCCCGAAGAGCGTCACCATGAAGTCGGGCGAGAACCAGTCGCACAAGTGGGCTGCGGACACCAAGAAGCTGGCGGCTTTCGGCAAGGTGGTGGTGTGGCCGACCGAGACGCCGGCAGGCAACGCCTACGGTGATCTGGATCCGGAGAAGCTGGCAACGCTGCGCGGCCTGCTCGAGAAGAGCATCAAGGAGGCGTTCGGCGAGAGCCTCGGCAACGGCGACCGCACGCTGGTGATCCGCTCGGCGCTCACCGCGGTGAAGCCCAACAAGCCGCTCCTCAACGTGGCGCCGCAGAGCCAGATCATGAAGCGCGGCTACGGCTACGCCGCCTGCGAGATCTACGCGACCGACGGCGACACCGGGCCGGTGGTCGCGGCGTTCATGCAGACCACGGACACCGAGCGCTTCAGCACCGAGAAGCTCGACGCGCTCGGCACGGCCGAACGCGCCTGCAACGAGTGGGGCGCCGAGTTCCGCGAACTGTTCCCGACCAAGTAAGCGTCCCGACGGGAACGATGTCCCGCCGCGCGCAGCACGCGAGCACCCGGCAATGGCAACGCTCCCGTCCATCATCGCCGGCTTCCTCGACGGCACCGACCTGCGCACCCGCGCAGGCCAGGCGTTCCGGCTTTCCACCGTGGATGCCGAGGGCTGGCCGCATGGCGCGCAGGTCTCCGTGGGCGAGGTGCTGGCTGCTGATCCGCACACGCTCCACCTCTGCCTCTGGCCCGGCTCCGGCTCCACCGCGAACTTGCGCCGGGACGGCCGCGCCACGCTTTCCATGGCCCTCGACGGCGCGCTGTGGGAAATTCGCCTCCACGTTGCCGCTGCAACGCCGCCGGCCGGGGCGCCGGAATTGGCGTATTTCCGGGCCACGGTGGAATCGGCGCAGGAACATCGTGCGAAGTACGCCGAGGTGACCGCAGGCGTGTCCTATCGTCTGCATTCCCCCGACGAGGTGCTGGCGCGCTGGGAAGCGCAGCTCGACGCACTCCGCCGGCTCACCTGAAGGCAACGCATGCAGCGAATCATCGTCGGCATCTCGGGCGCCTCGGGCGCCATCTACGGCATCCGCGCGCTGGAGATCCTGCGCACGCTCGGCGTCGAGACGCACCTGGTGCTGTCGCCCTCGGCCGGGCGCACCATCACCGAGGAGACCGACCTCTCGCTCGAGCAGGTGCGGTCGCTCGCCTCGGTGGTGCACGGATTCAAGGACATCGGCGCCACCATCGCCAGCGGCTCGTTCAAGGTGGACGGCATGCTGGTGGCCCCCTGCTCCGTCAAGACGCTCTCGGCCATCGCGCACTGCGCCACCGACGAACTGATCGCCCGCGCCGCGGATGTCCAGCTCAAGGAGCGCCGCCGCGTGGTGCTCCTCTTCCGCGAGACCCCGCTCCACGCCGGCCACATCGCCCTCATGGAACGCGCCACGATGAACGGTGCCGTGATCATGCCCCCGGTGCCCGCCTTCTACCACCGCCCGAAGTCGATCGACGACATCGTCACGCAGACCGTGGGCCGCGCACTCGATCTCTTCGGGATCGATGCCAAGGTGGTCCACCGCTGGGACGGCGGCGGCAACGACGAAGACTGACGCCGATCAACAGTGCCCGTGCCATCACCAGTGCCCGTGCCATCACCAGTGCCCGTGCTTGGGCATCAACTCGCAATCGAGCACCAGGTCCGATGCGCTGGGCACTCCGGGCGGCGCGTCAAGCGCGAACACGATCTTCCGCGTCGGGTCCCGGCGATTGAGCCATGGCTCCGTGTCGTCCACGTCGAGCAGCTGTGCGGGCGGCGAGACGTACTGCCCGTAGGTCCGCTGCAGGATGCAGCTTGAGGGGAAGTAGACGACGCCCGAAGCCTTCACGGTGCCGCGCGAGGCAAGCGTGGTCTGGAATTCCAGCACCTTCCGGTTGACGATCCGCGAAACCTCCCACGTCACGCGGAAGTGGTGCGCCCGGCCCGCCAGGCCGAAGACGCCGATGGCCAGCACCAGGCCGCCGGCGATCGCCACCACGCCGCGCCCGATCAGGCGTTCGTCGGCGGCCACCGGATCCCACAGGCGCATCGCCACGGCGGCGAAGAGGACGGCCACGCCCACGTTCGCGCCGAAGCAGTAGAGCTCGGACGCGTTCCCCATCGGGATCGTGGCCGCGGTGCTCGCGAAGGCAACCGCCGCCACCGCCACCGGCACGCCGATCGCACGCCAGCCCGCGGTCTTGCGATGGAGCCACGCCAGCCCGACGGCGGCGATGATCATGCCGCCCAGGAGAAGGAGCGCCAGCACCGGCAGCACGCGCAGGAGCGGCGATGCACCGTCGTCCATCACCACGTGGAACGGCCCGGTGCCGACGCAGCCCGCCACCATCATGGCGACGTTCACGACGATGTTCAGCCCGAACTCCGCCTGGTAGCGGGAGCCCGGACCGTCGGCCGCCACCGCGAAGATCGAACCCGTCAGGGCGCGCGCCGCCAGGTGCGCCGCGGGCAGTGCCACCACCGGCAGCAGGATCCACGCGGCGCGGAGCGCAGCCGCGCGGTCACGCCGGACGAGCAGCGCGGTTGCCACGATGGTGGCCGTGCCGACGGCGGCGCTCCAGCCGTAGAACGTCTCCTTCACGTTGACGCCGAGCAGGAAGACCAGCGCCAGCCAGCCGAGCGTCGACCACGCCACGCGCCCGCCGCGCGCGGCATCGAAGGCACGCCACGCCAGCAGCATCGCCCACGCGCCGAGCGCCGCCGACCAGGTCTGCGAGCCGCAATCCATCTGCCACGCGGACACCGTGGTGGCGGGCGAGAGGAGGATCCAGACCAGCGCAAGCGGTGCGGCCGCGGCGCTGCCGGGAATCGCACGGCGCACGAGGCCGATGACCGCCACCGCCAGCACGACCAGGCCCGCCGCATGCACCGGGATGACCCACGGGCACTCGAGCGTCACGTCGTCGCCGCCGGCAGCCACCAGGATCTCCACCGGGCGGAATGCCGGGGAGGTCTTCCATGCATGGGCGATCGCACCCCACGCGGAGAGCCCGCGGTCGGTGGTGCGCAGGAACTTGATGTCGTCGTTCGTGGCGGTCAGGCCCTGCAGCGCAGGCCAGGCAACCACGAAGCAGGCGAGCGCGACCACGATGCACCACAGCACGGGAGCACCCACGCGCCCGCGCGCAGGCGCATGCACCGGACCGGGCTCGCCGTTCATCCGGGCCTCGCTCATCCGTTCTTCTTGGCGAACCCGTCCATGAACTCGGCCAGGAGCGCGCAGCCCTTGGCCGGGAACGCGTTGTAGACGCAGGCGCGGATGCCGCCCCACTCGCGGTGGCCGCGCAGGCCGCACAGGCCCTCGCGCTCCGACTCCGCCACGAAGCGGTCCACCAGCGCGTCACTCGGCAGCTGGAAGCTGATCGACATGTCGCTGCGGCAGTCGCCGCGCATCGACGGGCGGTAGAAGCCGCCGCTGCGGTCGATGGCTGCGTAGATGTGCGCGGCCTTCGCCTTGTTGCGGGGGCCGAACGCGGCCGGGCCGCCGAAGTCATGCGTCCACTTGGACATCAGGCCGATCACGCGCACGCCGAAGGTCGGCGGGGTGTTCGGGCGGGACTCGGTCTTGGCGAAGTTCGAGTAGCTGAGGAGCGGCGGCAGCGAACGGTCGGCGCGCTCCAGCCAGGACTTCCTGGCAAGCACCATGGTGATGCCGCTGGCGCCCAGGTTCTTCTGGCCGCTGCAGAAGATCAGCTCGTGCGCAGCCAGGTCGTAGGGTCGCGAGAAGATGTCGCTGGTGGCGTCGCACACCAGCGGTGCCGCCACGCGCGGCGGGCGCGCGAACTGCGTGCCCTCCACGGTGTTGTTCGAGCAGTAGCAGAAGTACGTGGCGCCGGCGCAGTCGGCGATCTCGCTGTCGGCGGGCACGTGGTCGAAGCGGCAGGTGGCGCCGTCGAACGTCTTCTTCGTGGCGCGCACGCAGGCGGTCTCCTTCTCGCCCTTGTGGCTCCAGAGGCCGGTGTCGGCGAATGCCACCCAGCCGTCCTTGGGCACGAAGTTCATGGCGATGAGCGAGAAGTGCTGCATCGAGCCGCCGGGAAGGAAGAGCACCTCCCAGTCGTCGCCCAGGCCCGCGCAGGCGCGGACGCTCTCGAACGCCTCGGCCAGGATGCGGTCGTAGGTGGAGGCGCGGTGGCTCTGCTCCAGCAGGCCGATCCCGGTGCCGTGCATGTCCATGAGCTCCTCGCGCAGCTGCAGCAGCACCGACTCGGGCATGCAGGCCGGGCCGGCGGAGAAGTTGTAGACGCGGCCGGCGGAGGGAGTGGTGGGCGGCTCGGGGATGCGCATGGCGGTGGCGGTGGTCATGGGTGGGGTCCTCGGGGCCGCCTCGGGTGCGGGCGGACGCCGAATGCTACGGCCACCGGGCGAAAGGACGGCGTGCTGCCGAGGTTGCCGCCTCCCCAGGGCCCAGGATGGCGGGGATTTGCCCTGAAAAAGAGAAATGCCCCAGCAGTCGGACCTGCAAGGGGCACGGGGCGGAAATGGTCGCGCCGAGGGCGGCAACGCCTCCACCGCTAGAAACGCAATCCACACCCGTCGGCCATCAGGGCCGCGCCGGGTTCTGGCAGAAATTTCTGCCGTTCCCGACCTGCTCGCGCCCGGGAACCGGGTTCATTGCAAAATCGCTAAATACCCGTTCAGCAGGGTGATGGGTGCCGGACGCAATTCTCGTTCATAGAAGGGTATGAAGGTCCATGATGTTCCATCTTCATCGATCCGGGGAGCGCTCCGGATGAACTTCCTCGCCGCCGAGGCCTCGGTCTCGGTGGCCGGCAAGCCGCTGGCGCGCCGCGAACTGCTCCGCATCGACGCCGGGGATCGCCGCTTCGAGCTGCGCCCCACGGAGACGCCGAGCAGCGTCTGCGTGGACCTGGCGCCCACCCTGCTCCACGCCACCCTGACCGGCGGCGACCGCTCCACGCTCGAGGTGGAATGGATGGTGCACGGCAACGGCGCGGTGGCCGTGGATGCCTGGGCCATCTGCGCCCGGAACAATTCCGAGGTGAGCATCGTGGACGCCTTCGGCCGGGCCCTGGTGCCGGACCTCACGGCCCGCGATCCTGCCATGCCGCCGCTCCTGGTGCCGCCCGGGCTCTACCTGCTTCGTGCAGGCACGAGCGACGGACCGCTGGTCCTGCGCATCGGGCAGTCGACGGCGCACCACGCGGCACGCGCGGTGGGCTGACCCGGTCGAGCAACAAGCTCATGGATGCGGAACGGATTCACCGAACCTCGGTGATCGGCAGCGGCACGGACAGCCATGCCGGCGGGCGAACCGTTCGCAATCCTCACGCCATCGAAGCAAGCGCCGCACGCAGCTGCGCAGCGAACTGCTCCACGGTCTGCGGACGCTTCGTGGGATCGGCATCGAGCGCGCCGTGCAGCACCTCGTCGAGCGGCCCGTCGAGCTCCGGACGGAGTTCCGAAAGGCGCCGGCGGCGCTCGAAGAGCACGGCCTTGAGGAGCGCCATCGCACCGCGATCCTCGACGTCGTACGGCAGTTCGCCGGTGAGGAGCTCGAAGAGCACCAGGGCCGTCTGGTAGACGTCGGTGGGCGGGCCGACGCGGCTTGCCTTGCCGTCGGCCTGCTCGGGGCTCATGTAGGCGAACGTGCCGACCAGGTTGCCGGTCTCGGTATGGAATCCGGTTCGGTTGCCATCGTCGCGGTGGAGGCGGGCAACGCCGAAATCCACCACGCGCACGCGTCCGCCGCGGTCGACCAGGATGTTGTGCGGCTTGATGTCGCGGTGCACCACGCCCGCGGCGTGTGCATGCCCGAGCGCTTCCAGTACCTGCAGCGCCAGCTCGACGCGGGTGCCCAGGTCCGCGGAGGCGGACTCGCACCAGCGGTCGATGCAGTCGCCATCCACGAAGTCCATGGCCAGGTAGACGTGACCGTCCTGCGTATGGCCGGATTCGTGCAGGCGCACGATGCTCGGGTGGTCCAGGCGCGCCAGCACGCGGCTCTCCTGGCGGAAGCGCTGCAGCGCCTGCGCGTTGGCACCGGCGTTCATCACCTTGATCGCCACGCGCGCGTCGTTCTCGCGGCAGATGGCCTCGAACACGCGGCTCGTGCCGCCGGCACCCAGGCGGCGCGTCAGCGTGAAGCCGAGCACCTCGGGCATGCGCCCATCGATCCCGGGTTCCTCGCGGGTGCAGTCGCGGTCGACCGGCAGGTCGACGGCGGATTCATCCGCCTCCAGGAGCTGCATGACATCGGCACGGGATTCATGGTCGTCGGCGCACGCAGCGCTGACGAACGGCAGCCGCTGCTCAAAGGGCAGCTCAAGCGCCGACTCGAAGAGCCGGCGCACGCGGACCCAGCGATCGGCCGACGCAAGTGTCATTCACCGGCTCCCGCGTTCGATTCGATGGCGGCGCCTGCGCGGCCAACACCGTACTGCTTCTCGAGGAACGCGCGGGCAAAGCGCCAGTCGCGCTCGGCGGTCGGCACGCTGGTGCCAAGGAGCCGCGCCACGTGATCCATGGGCATGGCACCGAAGATGCGGAGCTCGGCCACGCGAGCGCTGCGGGGGTCGGCCTTCGCCAGGCTCTGCAGCGCATCCTCGAGCTCAAGCAGCCCGGACACGTTGGCGCTCGGATCTGCCACGCTGAACGACTCGAGCTGCGAGCCACGGCGGCCGGCGCCGCGCTTCTTGCTGATGCGACGGCGCGCATGGTCGACGAGGACGCTGCGCAGCACGGTGGCGGCGGTGGCGAAGAAGTGCTCCTCGGTCTGGAATTCGGCAGACTCGCGCTCGGCGAGCTTCAGGAATGCTTCGTGGACGATGGCCGTGGGCTGCAGGGTGTGACCGACCGGCTGGTTGCGCATGAACATAGCCGACAGCTCCTTGAGCCGCGAATAGATGTTCTCGAACAACACCGGTAGCGAAGGACCGTCCGCGGGGGACGGCATGGGCAGGGACGACATGGGAACCACTCCTGGACGATGCCAATCTGCGCCCGAAACACGCTTTCGGACGCACACGACACCCCTTGTTCCCGCTCTCCTGCAGGCGCGCCGAGCAACCAGCGCCGTGCAAAGATGCCCCGACAATGCCGCCAGTCAAGCCACGGCAGGGATAAACCCCCGGAATTGCGGACGCGTGCAGCCGCAGGGCACTGTCTTGACCGGAAAAAACAACCCGTCCAGATGCGAATCGCATTTGGACGGGTCAGGCCTTCCTTCGCGGTGGCGCCGTTGGGCGGCGCTCCATTCGGTCGGGCCGTAGAAAAGGGGCGGTGTTGGTTCGCAACCGACGAAAGTGGCCGCTTGGGTCCCGGGCGGCCGTTCGTTGGGGAGCAGCGGCCGTTGTGGCGCCTTTCCCATCGGTGGAGGCGCGAACGGTGGGCCGGATGGATCACGGCGCACCGCGATTTCCGCTGATTTGCAAAATCCTGCTCCAAACCGCCGCTTCGATGATGGGTCCGGGCCACGAAATGCGTGGAAAGAAGGGGTCCCGCACATTGCGATGCCACTGGCGACGCAATCCGCGACAGGTTGGTTATCTGGACCGAAAGCCACTCCCTTCGCGCGCCCGGCAGGGCCGCGGAGAAACACTTGCCCCCTGGAGTTACACGCCTCCAGGGGGTTCTTCATTTGATCGCGGCGGTACTGCGACCGCTTCCCGGCCAGCGAGCGCGCTACCGCGGGAGGTGGTGTGTGTGGGGAGGGGGCACTGAAATCCCTCCGCATTCCGACACCCTGAAATTGGCATCGGGGCCGGATTCATCCGATGATGACCGGGTCACGGCTGATTCGACCCCGGCGTGAAACACCTGCATGGAGATAGTGCAATGACGAACGACAAGAAGCTCAAGCTCAAGGATCTTTCGAAGGTCAAGGGCGGCGCAGCCAAGGCACGCGCCTCCTCGGGGCTCGCCAAGGCGAGCACCGGCCGTGCCACCACGCCCGTCAAGGGTGTCAACTTGGGGTCGCGGCGGCCCTGACGGGCGCGGCAACCGGATCCTTCGACGCAGCGCCCGGCAATTCGCCGGGCGCGCTTCGTTCGGCCTCGAGCAACGAGGGAACCTTCAGGAAGGCATCCGGGTCCGATCCGGGATCGCCGGCTTCCGGCGCGGGCAGCGAGATGTCGGTGTCGATGGAGAGCCCTGCCCTGCCCGGCACCATGCCGGTGGCGTCGGCCAGGTCGAGGAGCACGAGTTGATAGTTCACCACCGCGGTCGCCTCGGACCGCTGCGAATCGGCAAGCTGCACGAGGGACTGCGTGAGGTCGGTGATGGTGGCCGCGCGCTTCTCGTAGAGGATGCGCACGCCGTCGTACGCGCGTGAGGCCAGGTCCACGGCCTGGCGCGTGGCGAGCACGGCCTGCCAGCCCGTCCTGGTGCGGGAGACCGCGTCGTGCACCTCGCGCGCGATCGAGAGCCGGCGGTCCTGGCCGGAGGCCAGCTCGCGGAGACGGCGGTACAGCGCCGCCCGCAGGTCGGCCTTCGCGGCCTCGTTGCCCAGCGGTACCTGCAGGCGCAGCCCGCTGTTGAACGCCACTTCCGTGCTCGCCCCGCTGCCGCTGCCGGTGATCGCGTCGCCCACGGTGGTGCCGAACCCGACCGGCGCCACGGTGCCGAACGCATCGAGCTTGGGCAGGAGCCCGTTCTGCGCCACCTGGATGCCGAGGGTGGATTCGGCGATGGCCAACTCCGCCTCCAGCATCTCCGTGCGCCGCCGGAGCGCCACGTCCAGCACGGTCTGCGGGACGAAGCGGTACTGCACCAGCTCCGGCGCCGAGGTGAACGACACCACCACCGAGTCGTCCATCGGCAGGTCCTGCCGGTTCATCGACTGCTTGAGCTGCCGGGAGCGCGAGCGAAGCTGCTCGCTCGCCGCGATCACGTCGTCGATCTGGCTGACCGCCAGGTACTTGGCCTTGGTCACCTCGGTGGCGGCCGCCATGCGAGCGGCGGCAAGCCGTTCCGCGACGCCCACCTGCTCCACCGCGCGGCGGTAGCTCTCGAGCGCGATGTCGAACGCGCGCGAGGCGCCGTACGCGCGCCAGTAGCTGCGCTCCGCCTCCACCAGGAGCTGCTGCACCATCATCCGCGTGCGCACCTCGACGCGCCGCTGGCCGAACTCGGCCACCAGGATGCTCGACTCGGTGACCAGCTGCCCGCCGCCGCGGAGGAGCGGCTGCGTGAGCGAGACGCGCGGAACGCTCTGGTACGCGTCGTTGTCCTGGTTCACCAGCGAGTTGAGCTGGTCGTTGAAGTACAGGAGCCGCCAGTCCACGTCCAGCTGTCCGCCGTTGGCGAGCGGGATGTTCAGGTTGGGCCGCAGGTTGGCGTTCCAGAGTTCCTCCTGGAGCGGCGGCTCGAAGTTCACGTCGCGCCCGCCGTCGGCGATGATGCCGAACGTCCACTCGAACTTCGCGCGCTCCTTCAGCACGCGCTCGTTGGCGATGGCGGGATCGATGCGCACCACCTTGATGCCGAGGTTGTTCTCGAGCACCGAGGCGCGCACTTCCGGGAGGTCGACGGCCTGCTTGCGCTGCCCCGGCTCCAGGCCGGCGAGCTCGTCGGGCGTGGGCGGCGCCACCGTGGACGGTGGCAGCGGGCCGGCCTGGCCCAGCGCCGCCAGGTCCGCGCCGTCGATGCGGTTCAGGCGCGCGGCCACGTCCTTGTCCAGGATGCCGCGATCGCGGTACGGCGAATCGCACGCGGCCGCGGCCACTGCGGCGGCCAAGAGCAGCGCGCCCGGGATCCGGTCGAGTGTGTGGCGTGCGGTCATTGGCGGCCTCCGTGCGCGGATCGATCCTCGAGCAGCTGCCGGCGGACCAGCTCGCGGAACGGGCCTTCCTCGGCGGCAAGCTCGTCGAATCGGCCGGTCTGCACGATCTGGCCGCCCTCGAGCACGTGGATGCGGTTCGCCGCACGGACGGTGCTGAGCCGGTGGGCGATCACGATCCTGGTCACGGACCGCTCCTCGAGGCTCCGGGAGACATGCGCCTGCGACACCTCGTCGAGCGCGCTGGTGGCCTCGTCGAAGAGCAGGATACGCGGCCGCGTGACGAGTGCCCGTGCGATGAGGAGCTTCTGCAGTTGGCCGCCCGAGAGCGTCTGGTCGCTGACGAAGGTATGCATCTGCATCGGCATCTCGCGGATGTCGTCGGCCAGGCCGGACGCCTCCGCGGCTTCCCACGCATCGTCCTGCGAGAGGAGCGTGGCACCGACGATGTTCTCGAGGATCGACCCCGGGATCACGCGCGCGTGCTGGCCCACCACGCCGATCTGCCGCCGGACCGAGACGAGGTCGACGCTGGCGAGGTCGCGGCCGTCGAACAGCACCTTGCCCGCGGTGGGCCGGCGCAGTCCAAGGATGAGCTGCGCAAGCGTCGACTTGCCGCAGCCGGAGGAACCGACGATCGCCACGAACTCGCCCGAGGCGGCCTCGAGGCTGACGCCGCGCAGCAGTTCGCCGGACGACCCCGGGTATGCGAAGCGCAGGCCCTGCAGGGAGATGGCGCCCATGAGCTGCCCCGCGGGCTCGGCGCCGGGCGCGGATTCGGGGCGCTCCTCGAGGATCGGCCGCAGGCGGGCAATGAGCGGGAGCGCCTCGGAGACGTCGCCGATGGCGTAGCCGAGCGACGTGATCGCCGCGAACGCCGCCATGAACGCCGCGTTGAATGCCATGAAGGACGCCACCTGCGGCTCCGAACGCCCGGCGCTGCCGCCGAACCGCCACCAGAGGCAGGCCGCCGCCGCGAAGGGCACGCAGACCGCCAGCACACGCAGTTGCACGCCGGCGATGGAGGCGCCGTACATGGCCAGCCGTTCGGGGCGGAATCGCTGCAGCCACTGCAGCAGCGCCTGCTCCTCGGTGCCGGTGGTCCGGATCCGGTCGATGCCGCGCAGCAGTTCCAGCGTGAAGCCGCCGAGGCGACCGCTGCGCTCGGCGGCATCCGCGGCGAATGCGCTCTGCCGCCGCGCGAAGAACGCGGTCACCGCCAGGACGCCGAGGAACGCCGCCGCCGAGATCGCCGCCAGGAGCGGGTCGATCACCGCCATCAGGAGGATGTAGGTGAATGCGAAGACGCCGCCGACGATCGACAGCACCATGGTCCCGGTGATGCGGCGCTGCAGCTCCTCGACCACGCCGAGGCGCTCGGCGAGGTCGCCGATGGAATGCCGATGGAAGAAGGAGAGCGGCAGCGAGAGCGCGCGCAGCAGGATGGCGGACGATCCGCGGATCGCCGCGCGCGTCTCCACGCGCAGCAGCAGGAAGCGGGTCACCAGCTCGCACGCGGCCACCGCCAGGATGCTGGTGGCCAGCAGCGCGCCCAGGTACCACAGTCCCTGCGGATCGGCGGAGGGGATGACGGAGTGCACCAGCAGCCCGGTGGCGAACGGCACTGCCAGGTTGAGGACGCTCGCAACCAGCGAGACCAGCCCGGCGAGCCAGAGGTCATGCGAGGAGCCGCGGAGCAGGAACGCGAAGAGCGAGGGAAGGGTCGACGCCGTGGCCGGAAGCGGCGGCGCGAAGACCAGTGCCTCCGGCGCCATGGCTGAGGCAAGCGCGGAATCGACGGCCACGGGCGTCGGCTGCGACGAAGGCAGGTAGACGAAGGCCCGGTACCTGCCCCACTTTCCCGGGATCAGCGCCACCGGCGCACCTTCCTGCGTCGTGCCGAGCAGCGCACCGAAGTTGCCCTGCCACCATCGCACCGGCAGGTGGACGCTGCGGCAGCCGATGCGCGCCGCGTGCGCGAACGACTCCGCGGGTCCGAACAGCGGGTCCGAGGGGATTCGGCGGGGAATCGAACGCAGCGGCACGCCGGATTCGACGGCCACATGGCGGCAGGCGCGCAGCATCGGCGGGAGCGTCGGGTCGACGTTGAGGAGCTCTTCCTGCGCCGCGAACACGGTGGCGAGCATCCGCTGGAACCGGCCATGCAGGGCGCGCGGCTGCGCGGCGCGCCGATGCGAAGCGCGCGCCAGCGACTCCGCATCCGCCCGTGCCATTGCCGCGGCCCGCGCCAGCAGGGCGGCCATCGGGACCGTGCCGTCCGCCATTGCGCGCTCGCCGGGCGGCAGCATCACGCGCGCGAACGCATCGGAACCCTCCGCCACCGCACCGTCCACTCCGGCGCCCCCAGCCGGTGCCGAAAGCAGCTGCGCGCGTCCGTCTGCGACGGCCACGAGCGTGAAATCCGCACCCTCGAGCTCGTCGGCGAGCGACGGAACGAGGCCGCCGGGCGCAACGGTGCCGAGGTAGATCCTTCGTCCGGCGTCACCGCCCGGTCGCCGCAAGGCGACGAACACGCTCAGCGTCCCCGCAGCGACGGCGTGCGCGCAGCGCTCCGCTCCCAGGTCCAGGTGGTGGCGGCCGTCGATGGCATGCGCGGTCGCCCCGCCGCGCACGAAGATGGCAACCGCGTCGAATGGCATCAGCCCTGCCCCCCGCCGTGCACGAACGCGGCGTAGGCGCCACCGAGCGCCAGAAGCTCCTCGTGCGAGCCGCGCTCCACCACCTGGCCGTGGTCGAGCACCACGATCTCGTCGGCATCGCGGATGGTGCTGAGCCGGTGCGCGATGATCAGGCACGCGCACCCGCGCCGCCGGATGGCGCGGTCGATGCGCGACTCCGTGGTGGCGTCGAGCGCGGAGGTGGCCTCGTCGAGCACCAGGATCGACGGTCGGCGCGCCAGGGCGCGCGCGATCTCCACGCGCTGCGCCTCGCCGCCGGAGAGGTTGACGCCGCCTTCGGAGATGCGCATCCCCAGCCCGCCGCGCGCCTCGAGCAGGCCGGCGAGTCCCGCGTCGTCCGCGGCCTCGCGCATCCAGTCGTCGGGGATCAGCGGATCCCACATCGAGAGGTTCTCGCGGAGCGACGCCTCGAAGAGGAGCGGCGACTGCCCCACCACCGCAAGGAACGTCGCGCGCTCGTGGCGCGGGATCCCGGAGAGCGGGCGGCCGTCGATCAGCACCTGCCCGGACCACGGTGCGTACAGGCCGCACGCGAGCTTGCCGACGGTGCTCTTGCCGGACCCGGTGAGCCCGACGAGCGCCACGCGCCGGCCGGGGCCGATGCTCAGCGAGAAGTCGCGGATGAGCGGCTCGGAGCTCTCGCTGTAGCCGAAGACCACGTCGCGGAACTCGAGCGTGTCGCAGCGGACGGGCGGGAAGTCCTCTGTGGGCTCGGGTTCGACGCCGGGGAGGGCGAGCGGGTCGAGCGGATGGCGCATCACGTCGTCGATCCGCGACATCGTCGCGCGCAGCGCCTGGATCTGCTGCGAGAGCGCGGCGAGGTCGAGGACCGGCCCCATGGCCGCCAGCATGATCGACTGGAACGCCAGCAGCGAGCCCACCGTCATGTTGCCGTTGATCACCTGCCAGCCGCCCACGGCGAGGACCACCGCGGAGACGAGGAGCGACACGAGGAACTCCGGCACCGCCGTGAGCGTCGTCGTCAGGCCCTCGAGCGCCTGCTGCGAGGACGCCACCCGCGCGTTGGCGTCGGCCACGCGCGCGAACAGGTCGTTCTCGCGGCCGGATGCCTTCACCGTCTCGATTGCGGAGAGGCCGGCCGTGAGCGTTCCGGCGCCGAGGCCGAGGTCCTTCTCGAGCGACCGCGTGTGGTCGACGAGCGCGCGCCCGGACCGCAGCACCAGGATGATCACCACGCCGATCACCGCGATGGCCACCGAGGCGAGGACGCGGTTGATGGCGAACATCGCGCCGAGGAACAGCATGGAGGTGAGCGCACCGACGAGGGCAGGCGCGATCTTCGAGGCAAGCAGGTCGGCGAGCATCTCGAGCGACGAGAGCCGCTGCACGATGTCGCCGGGGAAACGGTGCGAGAAGAAGTCGACCGGCAGCCGGAGCACGTGCTCCAGGAAGCGGGCGGATCCGCTCATGGCCATGCGCTGCTCGAGGCGCGCCAGCAGGCGCTGCTGGAGGAACACCAGGAGCCCGCTGAAGGCCATGGCGGCGAAGACGATCGCGGCCATCGGCAGGATCCACGTGCGCGCACCCTCGAGGAGGACACGGTCCACGTAGACGGCGCCGAGCGCAGGGAGGACGAACGCAGGCACCGCGAGCAGCACACCGCAGGCCGCGGCCGCGGCGATGACGCGCCAGGAGCCGCGCAGGCGCTCCAGGAGCGCCGCACGCAGGCTGGGAGGAAGCCCGCCGGGCACGAAGGCATCGGTGGTCCGGAGCTCGAGCACCACGCCGGTGAACTTGGCGTCGAACTCCTCCGGGGAGACCCAGCGCTGGCCGGCGGCCGGATCCATGATCCGCCATTCGCCGCGCCTCCAGCCCTCGAGCACCACGAAGTGGTCGAATCCCCAGAACAGGATGCCGGGGAGCTGGAGGTCCAGGAGCTCCTCGCTCTCCACGGAGTAGCCGTCGCAGGAAAGTCCGTAGTTCTCCGCGGCCGCGGTGATCTGCAGCGCGCTGCTGCCGTCGCGGTTCACGCCGCAGACGCGCCGCGCTTCCTCGAGCGTCACGTGCCGGCCGTGGAAGCCCAGCACCGACACCAGGCTGGCGGCACCGCATTCCACCGCGTCCATCTGCACCACCGTCGGCGCCTCGGCCAGCCGGCGGCCCACCGGGCGGTAGGGCGCCTTGCGCTGCGTGCGCGGAGCCTCCGCCTGGCCGTCCGTCGCCTCTGCGTCAGTCACCGAAGACCTGCTTGATCCACGGGATGAGGAGCGTGAGCGGCGAGACGTCCTCGGTGACGACGTCCACCTCGCAGAGCGTGCCGGGCGTCAGTGGCCGCGGGTAGTTGCCGCGGCCGGACCAGCGGAGCCCGGTGGCAGTGGCCGGGTCGGACTGGAGGTCGATGACCGCCGACACGATGCCGCCATAGCGGCGCTGGATGTCCTGCGCCATCTCCGGGCTGTTGATGATGCGAAGCAGCGACTCGCTGGTGCCGACCACCGGCTCGATGTCGCGCACGGAGCCGCGGATGGTGCCGTAGCGCTCGCGGTCGGCCACGGACGGCTCGACGCGCGCAGGCATCTCGGCGCGCACGCGCTTGCCCTCGGAAAGCGGGAAGAACGCGTAGCAGCGGAGCCGGCCGTCACCGGCATCCGAGATCACGGCCACGGAGGAACCGCGCCGCACCACGTCGCCGGTGCCGCGGCCGAGCTGGACCACCTTCCCCGGGCGCGGCGCGATGACGTTGCGCTCGGCGGACATCCGCGCCCCGAGCTGGCGGACGGCCGCCTCCGCGTCGGCCACGGCATTGCCGCGGCGCTGGCGCTCCTGGCGGTGCCGGATGGCCATGTCGATGCGGTCGGCGGCCACGCGCTGCTGCTCGTTGCGCGCCTCGGAGAGCGATCGCTCGATCTCAAGCTGCGTGTTGATGCTGCCGAGGAGGTCGGCCTCCGCGAGCAGCCCCTGCCGGACCAGGTCGCGCTTGGTCGCGATCGCCTTCGCGAACTCCGCGGCGGTGAGCGATGCCTGCTCGATGCGGCGCCGGCACTCCTTCTCGCGCGCATCGAGCGCGGAGACGGCGGCCGCGATCGCGGTCTCCTCGGTGGCCGTCATCGCGGCATCCTGCTCGCGCAGCCGCGCGGCGGTGGCCTGCGCGTCGGCGAACTGCGTCTCGAGCGCGGGGCTTGCGACGATGGCGATCACGTCGCCCTGACTCACCATGTCGCCGGGCCTTGCGCGCACCTCCTGGATGCGGCCGTCGGCCGGCGATTCCGCCGCGACCACCATGGTGCCCTCGATCAGGATCCCGGTGCCCCGCACGGTGATGGGAATGTGCCCGAAGATGCCCCAGGCGAGGAACGCGGCCACGATCGCGGCGATGCCGATCACCATCAGCCAGAGGCGCGGGGGCGCGATCGGCGCAATGCGGTTGATGCTCTCCGGACTGGAGGCGGAATCGACGGCGCGCTCGCGGAATTGGAGGTCTTCACCTGCCATGGCTTCGACCGTCGCATCCTAGCGAAACCGCCGAGCGAGGCTCACTTCCTCGCCTGCCACCCGTAGTTCACGTAGCGATGGTCGAACGTGCCGTCGGGACGCAGTTCGAGCAGCCCGTAGCCCTCGGGAACGCCCTGCAGCGCGCCCTTCCACCACGCGCCGCTGACGGCACCGTCGCAGATGTACGAGATGCCGTCGATCCTGCAGTGATCCAGCAGGTGCACGTGGCCGCTGAGGCACACCTTGACGTTTCCCGACTTCTTGAAGAGGTCATGGAGCAGCGTGCCGTCGGTGTGCATCTCGCCCGCGGAGATGGTGGTCTCCTCGCCCACATGCTCGCGCGAGCGCGGCTTGCCGTAGGTCATGGCCGCGAGCGACAGGATGGGGATGTGCGAGACGACCGCCACGGGCATGCCCGTGGGCGTGTCCCGGAGCGTGCGCTGCAGCCAGTCGAACTGCTCCTCATCGAGGTAGCCGACGTAGCCGTCGCCCTTCGGCTGCACGCTGTCGAGGCAGATGAAGCGCCACGCGCCGTGGTCGAACGTGTGCCACGTGCGCGCCTCGCCGAAGAGTTCGCACGCGAAGCGCTTGCCCCAGTCGGCCTCGGTGCCGGTGGATTCGCTCTTCTTCTTGTTCCAGCCCAGGATGTCGTGGTTGCCGGTGGTGTGGCGGATGGGAACGCCGCATTCACGCCTGAGCGTGCCCTGGAAGATCTTGCGCAGTTCCTCGGCGCGGCCGCGCTTGGCCTCGAAGACGTCCATCACCGCGTCGCCGCCGGTGATGATGAGGTCGGGCTTCTGCTCTTGCGCGTGCATGAACGCCGCGGCCATGCCGGCCTCCGCGCCGAGCTCGGGCTGCACATGGATGTCGGTGAGGTGCGCCAGGCG
>CAMBSR010000009.1 GCA_945870475.1 Phycisphaera mikurensis NBRC 102666 | reverse complement strand
ACAGGACACGCACGGCCTCGTCGATGTCGTCAGGGTCCGCCACGAACAGCACCTCGTCTCCGGCCTCGAGGTAGTTGGCCACGGTGGGCCCGAAGTACTGGTCGAGCATGGCGAAGATGGAGCCCGCAAGGTGGCCGTCCACCCATGCGCCCCACTCGCGCGTGTCCACCACCACGCGGTGCAGCTCGCGCGCAGCCACGGAAAACTCCGCCGGGCCCATGCGCGGCGGGGCGGGCACTGCATCGTGCAGCTCCGGTCCGCGTTCGTTGGCCGTCTTGACGCGCCCGAAATACGGCGGCGCGTCCGGCTGGTCGCGCAGAAGCCCCTCGACGAACTGCGTCGCATCGCTCTTGGAACGAAGCGGCCGGTTGATGATGCGCTCGATGCCGACGGTGGTCTCCGGCAGCCGGCAGATCATCTTGCCGCAGGCACTTCCCGCACCGTGGCCGGGCAGCACCACCGTGGCGTCCGGCATGTCATCAAGCAGCGCCAGGCTCTGGCGCATGGCCTCGGCGCTCTCCTCCACGCTCATGCCGCCCGAGGCAAGGAAGCCGAGGTCCGGCCGCCCGATGTCGCCCGCGAAGAGGAAGTCGCCCGAGAAGAGGGCGAGCGGGAAGCCCTGCTCGCCGAGGTATTCGAAGCTCAGCGACTCGCGCGTGTGCCCCGGCGTGTGCCGGACGCGGAAGGTGAGCGAACCGATCCGGAACGTCTCGCAGTCGCAGAGGAAGCGGATGGATGCGCCCGCATGGAACGGGCCGCTGGCCGTCCACGACGCGGGCTCGCCGATCCCGCTCAGCATGACCGTGACGGGACGCGTCGCGGCGAAGGCACGCGTGCCGCTCACGAAGTCGGCGTGGTTGTGCGTCTCGGCCACCGCCACGATGCGGACGCCCTCTTCCTCGGCCTCGCGCTCGTAGCGGTCGATGTCGCGCTCCGGATCGAAGAGGATCGCCTCCCGGGTCTCCGGGCAGCCGACCAGGTAGCTGGCCTGCGCGAGCGATCGATCGTAGATCCGGCGGTAGATCACTTGAATTCCTTGCGCAGCTGCCGCAGCGCGGCACCGAAGGCATCGAGGTGCTGCTTCTCGTGGGCGGCGCTCACCTGGCAGCGCAGGCGGGCGTGCCCCTCCGGCACCACCGGGAAGCCGAAGCCGATGACGAAGACACCGAGCTCGAGCAACCGCTTGCTCATGGCGATGGCCTTGGCGGTGTCGTGGACGATGATCGGGCAGATGGCCGTGGGGCTCTCGAGCACCTCGAAGCCCGCCTCGCGGATGGTCTTGCGGGCATAGGCCACGTTGTCGCGGAGCTTCTGGACGCGCTGCGGCTCGCGCATCAGGACGTCGATGGCCTTCTCCGCGCTGCAGGCCACCGTGGCGGGAAGCGCGTTCGAGAAGAGCGTGGGACGGCCGCGCTGGATGAGGAGGTCGATGGCCTTGCGGCTTCCCACCACGTATCCGCCGGCCGCGCCGCCGAGGGACTTGCCGAGCGTCCCCGTGAAGTAGTCCACCTTGGAGGCCGCCATGTTCCAGTGCTCGTGCGTGCCGCGGCCGGTATGGCCCATCACGCCGGTGCCGTGGCTGTCATCCACCACGAGCAGCGCGCCGAACTCGTCGCACACGGCGCGCAGCCCCGGCAGGTCGCCGATGTCGCCTTCCATGCTGAACACGCCGTCCGTGACCACCCACAGGGCGCCCGTCACGTCGGGGTTGGCGCGCGCCGCGGCAAGCTTGGCGCGCAGGTCGTTGAGGTCCGCATGCTTGAAGACGCCCTTGTGCAGGCCCTTCTTGATGACCGCGGCCAGGCGGATTCCGTCGATGATGGACGCGTGGTTCAGTTCGTCGCTGATGACCAGGTCGCCCGGCTCGCAGAGCGTCGGGAAGATGGCCTCGTTGGCGTTCCAGCAGCTCGTGAACGTGTACGCCGCCTCGCAGCCATAGAACTCGGCGATCTTCGCCTCGAGGGTGTGGTGGCACTCGAAGGTGCCGCAGATGAAGCGGACGCTTGCGGTGCCGGCGCCGTACGTGCGCAGCCCGGCGATGCCCGCCTCGATCACTTCCGGATGGTCGGCGAGCCCGAGGTAGTTGTTGGAGCAGAAGCAGGCCACCTCGCCGTAGCCGCGGAGCTTCACCGTGGCGCCCATGGGGCCTTCGATGGTCTGCAGGTGCTTGAGCTGGCCTGACTCCTTGAGCGTGGACAGGATCTGCTGCGTGCGCGACTCGAACGGGCTGGCGACGAGGGTGGTCATCGGGGAAAGGCTACCGGAACCACCTGTTTCCCCGCAATTGCAGGGCCAACGCCGCCCGGCGCGCACCCTCCCCCGGGCCAATCCGGCGGGTGCTTCGGCAACGCCCCGTTCAGGCCTTGCCGTACCGCGCCCGGATCTTCGGCATCAGGTACTTCTCGAACGCGCTCTCGAAGGTGTACGTGGGCGTCCAGCCCCAGTCGCGGCGGGCGGCGGAATCATCGCACTCCTCCGGCCAGCTGTCGACGATCGCCTGGCGGCCGAGGTCCGGCACGAAACTCACCTGCGCGCCCGGGAAGTCGCGCTTGACCAGGCGCTCGAAGTCCGCGGCCGTGGGGCTGAAGGCGCTGACGTTGTAGACGCAGCGCGTGAGGCGCTCCTTCGGCGCCGCGGCGAGCCGCAGCAGCGCGTCGATCGCCTCGGGCATGGTCATGAACGGGATGCGCGTGTCCGGACGCACGAAGCAGTCGTACGCCTTGCCCTGCGCCACGACGTGGATCATCTCCGGGCCGTAGTCGCTGGTGCCGCCGGCGGGCACCGTGTCGCTCGAGATGATGCCCGGGAAGCGGATCGACCGGAAGTCCACCGGGCGCACCATGCGGTCCTTGGCAAGCTTGCGATAGTGGTCCTGGTAGTAGCGGCCGAGCTCCTCGCCCGCCACCTTGTTCACGCCGTACATGGTGTGCGCGTGCGTGAACTGGTCCTCGTTCACCACGCGATTGGTGCGCTTGGCCTCCACCGACGGCATGCCGTACGCGGCGATCGAGCTCGGGAACATGAACTTCACGCCCTGCCCCTGCGCGCGCGCCTGCTCGGCAGCCAGCTTCAGGAGGTTGAGCGTGCCGTCCACGTTCACGTGGTGCGCGGTCTCCGGCGCGAACTCGCCGCGGGTGGAGAGGAGCGCGGCCAGGTGGAAGATCTCGCCGATCTCGTACTGCGCGTTGACACGCTCGAGCAGGCCACCGTCGCAGATGTCGCCCACGAAGGCATCGCGGCACTTGGAGCGGACGCCCGCATCGAGTTCGCGCACGTCCATGGCCACGATCTGGTTGCCGTCACAGGACAGGACGTCGATGAGGCCATGGCCCATCTCGCCGCCGGCGCCCGTGACCAGGATGACCTTCTCGCGACGATGACCGGACGGTGTGTGTGGGTCTGCGGACATGGGGCGCAAAGTGTACGGGGCACCCCCGCCCCACGCCCTCCCGGCGAATCAGGCGCGCACGCCGAGCCGCTCGAGCAGCCGCTTGGTGGCCAGGATGCCCGCGTGCTCGGGCATCCCCTTGCCCTCGAACTCGATGCCCACGTAGCCGTTGTAGCCCGCGGCGTCGAGGATGCCGAAGACTCGGTCGTAGTCGATGGTGGTCTCGTTGCCCGCGGCACCGAAGCCGTAGGTCTTGGCGCTCACATCGCGTGCCCACGGCATCATCTCCGCGATGCCCGTGTAGCGGTCGTAGTGCTCGGTGGGGGTGATCTTGAAGTTGCCGAAGTCAGGCAGCGTGCCAACGTTTGTGCGGCCGACCTGCTTCATCAGCGCGGCCATCCAGCTTCCGTTGGAACTGATGCCGCCGTGGTTCTCGACGATCACCTCCAGCCCCTGCGCAAGCGCGCGATCGGCAAGCATGCCGATCCCCTCGGCGCTGCGCACGCGCTGCTCGTCGGGCGTTCCCTCGCTCCGCGCGTTGACGCGGATGGCGAAGCACCCGAGCACGCTGGCCGCGTGCAGCCAGCGCGTGTGGCGCTCCACGGCATCCTTGCGTGCGGCTGCATCGGCCGCGCCGAGGTCGCCTTCGCCATCGACCATGATGAGGACGCTGCGCACGCCGCTGCGGTCGGCGCTGGCGCGGAGTTCGACCAGGTACTGCTCGTCCAGGACGCGCCCGCCGAAGAAGGTGCTCACCCATTCCACGGCACCCAGTTCGTAGCGCTCGCGCGCGACGGTGGGGAAATCGATGTTGGCGATCTCGCCCGCCTTGAGCGTCCGGTGAAGCGACCACTGCGCGAGCGAGGTGCGGCGATCGAAGAACTTCTGGGGCGGCACCGGTGCGGGCGCGGCGGCCGCGGCCGGAGTGCCGGCACTCTTCGAAGCGCACCCCGCAAGTGCCGCGCCGGCCGCCGCGGCACCCAGCGTTGCGAGTGCCGCGCGCCGGGAGCGATCAAGGTGAATCGCGGACGGGACGCGGCGATCAGCGGCATGCCTGTGCGTTGGCCTCGAGGATACCGCTGCTTCCGCTACGCTCAACCTGCCCATGGCAGATCAGGCCACCATTCCCCCGCGCATGAAGGTCCAGCCGAACCGCACCGCCACCGGTGCCGGGATGGGACAGTGAGCGCAGCACCGGCCCCGCGCGCTGCACGGGAGCGCCCGATCCTCGGCAGCGGCCGCGGTCGCATCGTGGCCCTGGGCATCGCGGTGGGCAGCGTGCTGCCCATTGCCGCCATGCACCGGTACGGCGATCCGAGCGTCGCTCGCTGGGCGGCCGCGCATCGCGCCGCGGACCCGGACGCCTTCTGGCCGTGGGCGGCATTCCTCGGCGGGCCCCTCTTCTGGACGGCGGCGTCGGTGGTTGGCTTCGGCATCGCCGCCGCCTTCAACTGGAGCAACACCGCGCGTTGGATGGGCATGCTGGCGCTCGCGGTGATGTGGGCGGGGATCGCGGACATCGCCGTGGCCGGCGAGGCACTCGGCACGGCCACGGTGGGAGCGGTGGCCTGCGTGCTCACGCTCTGGCAGTCACGCGGCTGGCCGCTGTGGGCGGGGTTGGGCCTGATCGCCGCCACCGGGCGCATGATTGCCTCGGGAGGCTCGGCTTCGGCGTCGATCGTGGGCCTCCTGCTCGGAATCGTCGGCGCGCTGGTGATGGAATTCTGCTGGTATGCCGCCGCCCCGGCAACGCCGCCGCGCCGCGGCGCCGAACTGCAGTCCTGACGCAAACCCCTCGGAACCACGCCTTTGCACGCAATCCGGCCGGCAGGCCGCGAGCGCGGCACTTTCCCCGTTGATGCCCCACGACAGCCTTTCTTGAGAATTTCCATTCAAGGAAACAATGCATCCCTCCCCGGCGTAACGCAGGGTAAGAGCGGCTGGAGTGCGCGGCCCTCGGGCAGGAGGCCCATCATGTCGACGAACCCGCACCATCGGCGCCATCGTCTGGCGGATCGCAGTTCCGGCAACTCCGGTTTCGGAGACCGTGTCCGGCAGATCCCGTCCCTCTTCGTTCGTGCCAACCCCTTCCTCGACGCGGTGTGGGCCGCGGCGGACGAGGGCGCGTGCATGACCACCGGCTGCACCGAGTGCGGCACGCTGGATTTCCGTCGCATGCTCGCCACCATCGACGGCGTGCCCGCGGAATCCCAGCTCAACGCAGAAGCCACGCGCCTGGCGCGGGCCGAGCACGCGCCCGATGCACCGGGTGCGCTGGCCACCGCGCTGGCCGCGGTCGATTTCGACATCCTGCGACTGGCGCCGCGGTGGTACGACGCACTCGACATCGCGCTCTTCCACCTGCGCGACCGCGGCGAGCTCAGGTTCGTGATCGATGCGTGGGTCCGGCGCGAATCGGTGCCGACGCGCATCCTCGACCTCGTGCTCTTCCGCCACGCGCGCTACGCATTCCCGGACGAGCGGCTCGCGGATCTCTGGATCGAGCGCTGCCTGGACGCAGCGTGCGAGACCATGGACGAAGGCCTGGTGGAGAGCCTGATCCTCTCGTGCCCGGAACGCGTCGGCGCCGATCCCCGCGCCTATCGCGCGGCCATGGAGGCCGCGGCCCGCAGCGCCTGCGTGCGTGCCATCGTGCGGCGGCTGGGGGATCTCCCGGACGGCCCGATGAAGAACCAGTGGGGTGACTGCGCGTGACCGAACGTCATCGCGCGTGACCGCCGCTTGGGCCGTGGTGAGGCGTCGTGGTCAGGCGTGTTGGTCAGGCGTGTTGGTCAGGCGTCGCGATCAGGCATGCTCGCCGGCGAAGCGCTCGCGCACCGAGCGGAAGTAGCCCTGGAGTTCGAGGGCAATGTCCACAAGCTCCGGATCGAAATGATGCCCGGATTCCTTGCGCAGGAGGTCCGAGACCTGCTCCGCGGTCCACGGCTCCTTGTAGGCACGCTTGCTGGTGAGCGCGTCGTAGACGTCGGCCACCGCCACGATCCGCGCGAAGAGCGGGATCTCCTCGCCGCGCAGCGGCACGAGATTCGGGTTCGCCGTGATCTCCACGCCGAGGCTGCTGAGCACCGAGAGGTCGACCTTGCCCGGATATCCGGTGCCGTCCCACTTCTCGTGGTGATGGATGGCCACGTCGCGCGCAGCCTCGTCGTACGGCGTGGCAGCCTCCAGGAACAGCCGCCCACCCAAAATGGAGTGCGTCTGCATGTGACGGTACTCCTCGTCATCGAGCTTGCCCGGCTTCTTCAGGATGCGGTCCGGGATGGCCACCTTGCCCACGTCATGCAGCATGGCCGCGATGCGGAGCTCGTCGCGCTTGCGGACGCGCTCGGCCTCGTCGACCTTGTGGATCGCCGACCAGCGGTCGTACATGGCCACGGAGCACTCGGCGACGCGCTGGACATGGGCGCCGGTCTCGGTGGGGTCGCGCATCTCGGCGGTGGCGATGGTGCGCATGATGACGCCGCGGACAAGTTTCGCGCGCTCGAGCGCAAGCGACGCCATGCCGGCAAAGAGCTCCACCGCGGCCTCGTCGGCGGCCGTGAAGACCGCCGTCTCGCGGGGCATCTTGCCTCGGCCGCAGGCGTTGATGAGCTGCAGGACGCCGACCACCTCGTCGCGCGCATCGCGCAGCGGGGTCACCAGCATGCTGCGGGTCGTGTAGCCGATCTTTCGGTCGAAATCGCCGCGGAAGTGGTATGGCAGCGAAGGATCGAGCGCGTGCACATCCTCGATGCGAAGGGGCTTGCCGGTCACCGCCACGTAGCCGGCGATGGAGTTGGTGTCGCGCGGAACGCGGATGTCGGCGAGCGGCAGGCGCTCGCCCGGAGCGAGCTTCGATTCCAGCGTGTCGTTCTGCGTGTAGACGAGGCGCAGGCCGTCGGGCTCGCACATCCAGATGGATCCGGCGTCGGAATCCGTGAAGCTGCGCGCCAGGCGCAGTGACTGGTCCATGACTTCGTCGAGGTCCTGCGCGCGGCCGAGCTTGGCGCCCAGGGCAGCCACTTCGGCAATGCGCTCGCGCTGCTCCTGGCTCTCCTGGCCAAGCAGGTCGTTCATGGCGGCCAGCTTGCGGTTGGCGGCATCCACCTCGGAGTTCCGGCGCACCAGCTCCGACTGGCTCTGCGCCAGGGCGCGCATGGCGCGGTCGCGGTCCCGCTGCGCACGGCCCATGCGGGCGTGGTAACGGATGCGCGCCACCAGCTCGAGCGCGTCGGGCAGCTTCACCAGGTAGTCGTTGGCACCGAGCTTGAAGCAGCGCTCCTTGGTTTCCGCGACCGAGTCGGCGGAAAGCACCACGAGCGGCATGTCCGCCAGGTCGGGGTTGGCGCGGATGCGCTGGATCTGCTCCATCCCGTCCACGCCGGGCATCATCAGGTCCTGCAGCATGACGTCGGGGCGACGGGCAAGCGCCAGGCGATAGCCCGCGTCAGCGTCGCGCTCGGCAATCAGTTCCAGGTCGGTGAAGTTCGCCAGCAGCCGACGCAGCGCCGCCTCGACGATCGGCTGATCGTCAACCAGGAGGACAAGCGTCTTGGGTGCCGTGGTTTCCGTGGGAGCGTTCACGCGCAATGATCGTACGGCATTCAACCGCAGATGAACGGAACGTCGGCGCTGGCGCGATGCGTCGCGGCAGCGAACGGAATCGAGCGCACGCGATCGAGCGCCTGCTTCACCGTCCGCGAGTCGGCCTGCCGACCCAGGCGGGTGCGGGACTTGGGCTCGACGCGATCGAGCGAGGCGGTGCGAGTGATGGTGGCGGTGGCGGCGGTCGTCATGGCAGTGCCCTCCCAGGCGTGGCGGCACACCTCTCGCCGCGCGTGCATTGTCGGCGGGATCCGGGTGGCGCTGGAGTCGGCAGCGACAATTCTCCGTAAATCCCGCGGAGTGGCTCATTTCGGGCGGATAATCTGCGGTGAATGCAGTGGAATTTCCCCTACCGATCGCAGCGCATGCCGGTCCTGGCAGCAAACGTCGTCGCCACCGGCCAGCCGCTCGCGGCGCAGGCCGGGCTGCAGGTGCTGGTGGAGGGCGGCACCGCGGCCGATGCCGCCGTCTGCGCCGCCGCCACGCTCACGGTGGTGGAGCCCACGGCCAACGGCATCGGAAGCGACGCCTTCGCGCTGAGCTGGGACGGCGAGCTGCAGGGCCTCAACGCCAGCGGCCGCTCGCCGGCCGGCCTGGCGCGCGAGGCCTTCGGCACCGCCGCCGAGATGCCGCGCCTCGGCTGGAACGCCGTCACGGTGCCCGGCTGCGTGTCGGCATGGGTGGAACTCCACAAGCGCCACGGCACCCTGCCCTTCGAACGCCTGCTGGCACCCGCCATCCGCTACGCCACCGAGGGTTACCCCGTGAGCCCGATGGCCGCCGCCGGCTGGGAGCGCGCCGTGAAGCGCTACAAGGACTTCCCCGCCTGGATGGCCACGTTCGCGCCGAACGGCCGCGCGCCCGCCACCGGCGAGATGGTGAAGCTGCCGGACCACGCCGCCACGCTCCGCGACATCGCCCGCACCGGCGGCGAGAGCTTCTACCGCGGCGCCATCGCGGATCGCATCGATGCCGCCGCGCGCAAGGAAGGCGGCACGATGCGCGCCGAGGACCTGCGCACGCATGCCGCGCAGTGGGTGGAACCGTGGTCGATCGACTACCGCGACGTCACGCTCCACGAGATCCCGCCGAACGGCCAGGGCCTGGCCGCACTGGTCGCGCTCGGCATCCTGCGCCACACCGCGGTGGCCACGCTCCCGCCGGATAGCGCGGACTCGCTCCACCTGCAGATCGAGGCGATGCGCGCCGCGTTTGTCGACGTGCATCGGCACGTGGCGGACCCCGACCTCGGCACGGGCAACGCGCGGCAGCTCCTCGAGCCCGCGTACCTCCAGTCGCGCGCCGCCGCCATCCGCATGGACACCGCGGGCCAGTGGAATGCGCGCCCCTTCGCCAAGAGCAGCACCGTCTACCTGGCCGCCGCCGACGCGCAAGGCCACATGGTGAGCTGGATCCAGTCCAACTACGAGGGCTTCGGATCGGGCATCGTGGTCCCGGGCACCGGCATCGCCATGCAGAACCGCGGCGCAGGCTTCACGCTCGAGCGCGGCCACCCCAACGAGTACGCGCCCGGCAAGCGCCCCTTCCACACGATCATCCCCGCCTTCCTCACGCGCCGCGGCCAGCCACTGGCCGCCTTCGGCGTGATGGGCGGCCCCATGCAGCCACAGGGCCACGTGCAGGTGGTGCTCCGCATGGTGGACCAGGGACTCAACCCCCAGAGCGCCATCGACGCCCCGCGCTGGCAGGTCATGGACGACGGCAGCATCCTCCTGGAGCCCGGCTTCCCCGATTCCACCGTCACCGCCCTTGCCGCCCGCGGCCACCGCGTCCGCGTCGACACCACCGGCGAAACCTTCTTCGGCGGCGCCCAGATGGCCTGGCGAGGCGACGGCAGTTACATCGGGGCCAGCGACCCCCGCCGCGACGGCCAAGCCGTCGGATACTGACCCCCCTCGGCCAATGCCGCGCAGCGGCGAGGCCAAACCGCCCCTCGGCCAATGCCGCGCAGCGGCGAGGCCGAGTCCCCCTCGGGACTCGACGCGACTGCGGTCGCGGCCAGGCCGCCGCCGCACCAAGCGCCAAGGACCAGCTGACGTGGCCGATCCAATCGGCCGCGGCAGCGCGGACTGGCCGATGCCGCGCAGCGGCGAGGCCAGGACGCAGGGTGGCGAAACGAAGCGGCGGACGCTGCCCGAAGGGCACCGTCCGCCGCGTAGTGAAGCCACCCATGGGACTCGAACCCACGACCTGTGCTTTACGAAAGCACTGCTCTACCACTGAGCTAGGGTGGCAAATCGAAGGCGCAGACTATACCGCCCGCCCGCGCTCGCCAAGGCCCCGCAGGCCCCCGGCCATCAAACGTCACCGGGCGCCGCTTCCGCGGGCTTGTTGTCGCCGGCAGCGTCATCCGCCGCCGTGCCCGAATCACCGTCGGCATCCGCTGCCGGGGCAGCGTCAGCCTTCTTCCCGGGCACGCGCGACTTGATGATCAGGTCGACCGCCTCGCTCGACGGCAGGCTCAGCGCACCGAACGCCGCGGAGGCGGCATCGGCGACGGGGCCCATCGACGTGCGGACGAGTTCGCGGATGGCATCGGACTGCGCCGTGGTGGCCTTGGAGCCGAAGCGGCGCGCACCGTCGGCCACCGGGCCGAAGAGCATTGCCTGCTCGTCGCCCTCGGCCGCGAGCGCTGCGTCGATCACCGCACGCTGCGCGCGCGTCGAGTCGATCATCGCCAGGAGCGAAGCCACCGCGGCCTTGACCTGGCCTTCCTGCGTGCGGAGCGCATCGATGAGGCCGGGCTCGGCATCGGCGATGCTGAAGATGTCGCCGGAGGCCAGGCCGATGCGGGTCAGCGCATCGACGCCCTCGTTCACATAGCGCGAGCTGTCGCCGGCGCCGATGCGGCCACCGAGCGCCTTGGTAACGAGTGCATCGACGCCCGCCTGAAAGGCCTCGTCGGAGATGTCGGCGCCGAGCACGGTGGTGCGACCATCGGCCGCGAGCGCGTCGAGGCTGCCCTTGTCGGCAGGCTGCGCCACGATCACCACGGGGACGGATGCGCCGGCGCTGAGCCCGCGCACTTCCTGGAACTGGCCACGGACCTGCGCCGCGTTGCCGGCAATCACCACGATGTCGCATCCGGCATTGCGCGCCGAGATGGCGTTGAACTCACGGGCGTTGGCGGCCGCCGTCAGCGGCGAGAAGCCCATGCCGCGCAGCGAACCCGAGATCCGCTGCGAATCCTCGGCACCGGGGCTGATGATGCCCGCGAAGGTCTGGCCGCCGCCGCGAACGGCCTGCGCCAGGAGCGGAACCACCTGCTCGCCACCGGCGAACTTGGCCTTCGGGCTCACCGAGGCGAGCGTGAAGGCCGCCTCGAAGCGCACGCGGCGATCGGGGTAATCGAGTGCCTTCACCACCGACGACGAGCCGTCGCCGATCATCGCAGTGCTGCTCGCCGTCTGGCGCAGCGCCGAGAGCGACGAACGCACGAGGCCGGTATCCGAGAGGCCGAGCGCAATGCCGAGCACGTCCTGCATGGTCTTCGGACCCGCAGCCGTGGCATAGAACTGCGCGGTGCGTCCCTGGCCGTCAAAGAGCGGGTCGACGATGCCTTCGCCCATGCCGGACTCGCGACGGAGGTCCGCGGCCACGAACACGGCGAGCGCGCGGTCGTCGCTCGCATCGAGCTCGAGCGCGCGGCGCGAGAGCATCATGGCCATCACGTCGAAGTAGACGCGCGTGGACACGCGGTCGGAGGCGAGGCCGCCGAACTCGGTCCACTTCCAGATGTTCTGCATCGGCTCGGAGCCGAAGGCGATGAGCGACGGGTCGGCGGTGAGGAACGAATACGCAGTGGCGGCGTATGCCTCGTGGGCCGGCTGGTCCTTGCCACCGAGGGCGCGCACGGCGTCCATGGAGGCTTCGGAGACGTCCTTCGTGGTGCCCTTCGCCTGCGCGAGGTCGAGGAGGACCGGGACGGCCACCGGATAGCCAAGCTGGCCGAGGATCAGGCACACCTTGCGCTGCGCCGCGGGATCAAGCGACTGGACGCAGAGCGCGAGCGGAAGCGCCGCCTGGCGGCGCATCTCGATGAGCGTGCGGGTGGAGGCGGCTTCGAGGGAGAGGTCGCGGCCTTCCACGATCTGGCGCAGGAGCGCCGGCACCGCGTACTCGCCGGCCGCCATCAGGCGATCCTTGGCGATCATCTGGCCGCGCATCGGGCCGACGAGCATCTTGACGGCTTCCTCGATGCGCTCGATCTTGCGAGCGAGGATCTGGCGACCGGACTCGAGCTTCGTCTCGAGGGCGGCGGATGCGTCGGAGACCTCGGCCATCCGGCGGCTGCGGCGGAAGGCGTCGTCCATGCGCTTGCCGAGGTCGGCGCCGTCGATGGCCATGGCCAGGACGCTCGGCTCAACGCTGTCGGCGAGGAGCGCGTTGGCGGCGGCATTCGCGGCCTCGGGCTTCGCGATCATCACGTTGTGGACGTAGAGCTGCGCCGACTGGACCAGCTTGACGGAATCCGAACCGCCATCCGTTGCGGGAGCAGCAGCGGCGTCATCCTGCGCGAAGGCAGGGAGCGTCCATCCACCCATGACGGTGGCGAGTGCGAGCGGAAGAACGAGCGGCGAACGCTTGGAGACGAGCACGTCTGGACCTCAGTTCGGAGCGCCCCCAGGTGGGGGCTCGTGTCAGCGGACGTCCAACCCACTGGCTGGACGGGGCATGGGAGGGGGACAGGCGCTTGGCCCACCAAACCACTGGTGGAGGGCTACGCACCCAACCCGCTCCGGGATGCCCGGAAAGGACCGCAAATCTACGCCACCGGACCCATGGGTGTCAACGAAAGTTCCGGGACCCTGCCCCGGCCGGCCGCTACACTGTCCGCTGCGCAGGCGATCGCAGCCCCGTGGCTGCGGAAGGCCGGAGTGCTCGCTGGCTGGACCGGTCCGTCCAGGCAGTGCACATTCCGGCTCGGGAAGGCGGTGAAAGACCGCCGCGGACGCGCCGCCGTGAACAGGCAGCGGGCATGGGCCCGCAGCCGGACTCCAATGGCCACTGGCCCCGCGTGCAACGCGCGGTGCCGGGAAGGCGGAGCCGGAGCCTGCAAGCCGGAAGACCGGCCTGCGCATCGGTCAAGCCCACGCGAGTTGGGCCCACGACCGGCATGGACCATCGACGGCCGCACCACGGCCGCAGTACGGCCGGAACATCATGCGCCCACGTTCTGCACTTGCCATGGATGGCATGCGCGCGGCCACCATCGCCGCGGCGGCAACGCTTGCACTGGCACTGACGCCGAGCGCGCGCGCCGTGCCGCCGCGCTGCGCGAGCACCGTCGTGCGATACGTCGCCGGAAGCGGCGCGGGTACCTCGTACCAGAATCCTGCCGCGGCACTCGGCGAGCCCGCGCGGTTCACGGGCGTTGGCATCGAGCCGGGTGCCGTGACGCCGTTCCGCCCCGCGTTCATGCCGGGCGAGATCGTGTCGGTGGGCCGCGGCGGCGAGTTGGTGCTTGCCTTCGACGCACCAGTCATCGACGACCCCGCGAACCCGTTCGGCATCGACCTCATCATCTACGGCAACGCGTTCTGCAGTGACCTGTCGTATCCGTCGGGTACCGCCGGATTCACGTATGCCGAAGGCGGAACCATCGAACTCAGCGACGACGGCGTGACGTGGTCGCTGGTGCCGGGTGCCGCAGCGGACGGCGGGTTGCCGACGCTTGGATGGCTCGACACGGGCCCCTATTCCACGACGGTCGGCATCGATCCCACCGACTGCGCAACGCCGGTCGACCCGCAGGTCACCGCGGATTCGCTGCTTGGGCTTTCATGGCCAGAGGTGGTCGCTGCCTACGGCACAGGTGCAGGCGGCACGCGCATCGACCTTGCATCCGCCGGGCTGGCGTCGGCGCGCTTCGTGCGCGTGCGCGTGGCGAGCACTGCCGCCAGCGTGCCCGAGGTCGATGCGGTGGTGGCCGTGCGACCGATTGCGCCGATCGGCGACCTGAACAACGATGGCCGCGTCAACGGCGCGGACCTGGGCACGATGCTCGGCGCGTGGGGACCGTGCAACGCGTGCGCGGCCGACCTTGATGACGACGGCATCGTGGGCGGCGCGGACCTGGGTCAGCTGCTGGGGGGCTGGTCATGAGCCGACGCGCCTTCACACTCGTCGAGACATTGGTGACGGTGGCGGTGATCGCCGCCCTGCTCGCCGTGCTGCTGCCCGGCCTGCGCGCCGCGTCCGGCGCGGCCCGCACCACGGCATGCACCTCCAACCTGCGGCAGATCGCCACCGCCTGCGAGGCGTACGTGGCATCCAACGGCGCCATGCCGGCAGCGGTGCTCTACCTGCGCGATGCAGGCACGGTGCGCACCGTGGCGTGGGACTTCGAGCAGCGCGCCGGCGTGGCCACGCCGGGCCCGCTCTGGAGCTACACCGACACCCCGCTCGCCGTGCAGCAGTGCCCGGACTTCGAAGGGCCGTCCACCTTCGGTGCCGACCCGTACACGGGCTACAACTACAACACCAGCTACCTCGGCCACGAGGGCACCTACCCCACCATCGCCGAGGACGGCACCGCGATCGACGGCTGGCGCACGGCGCGCATGGGCCTGCCACCGACGGCAGTCCGCGACCCGGCCGCCACCGCGGTCTTCGGCGACGGCGGCTGGAAGGGCGGCGCGAACAAATTCATGCGGGCACCGTTGAACCGCGCGGAGGGCGACCTGGGCCTCGTCTGCGCGGGCACGCAGTCGTTCCGCCACTGGGGCGGCTGCACGTGCTGCGCGCACCTCGACGGCCACGTCTCCACGGTGGCCGACCCGCAGCGCGGCGCGCTCACCACCGACCAGATGGCGCGCTGGGTCACCGACTTCCCCCGCAACGGCTTCCTGAGCGCGGACGATTCCGCCTACGGAGGCGACTGAACCGTGCGCATCGACCGCTGCGTGTGCCACAAGGTGGAGTTCGCCACCGTGAAGCGCTGGCTCGAGGCCAACCCGGGCTCGAGCTTCGAGGACATGCAGCAGCAATTCAAGTGCGGTACCGGCTGCGGGCTCTGCGGGCCGTACGTGCGGCGCACCATGCGCACGGGCGAGGTGGTCTTCCACCAGATCGTCACGGACCGCGACGAGCCGCCGCGCCCGCGCGGCTGATGGTGCGCGCAGTCCATCCCGCCACGGCATCCGTGAGGAGCGCCAGGCCGCTGTCGTCCTCCGGCGCCACGTCGCCGTCCGCGGAAACGATGCGGAAATAGCCGTCGGCGAGCGCCACCTCGATGCCATCGGCAGTGCGGCCAGTGGCTGCGAGCGCCGCGCGCCATGCCTCCATGTGCGCGGCGGGAAGCAGCGCATCCACCGCACCCTGCACGAAGAGCGTGGGACGCGGGAAGACGGTGACCGCCTCGAGCGGTGCCAGTTCCGCCAGGCGATCGGCCAGGCGCAGCGTGGCGGACGTCTCCCACATCGGGTCGTCCTCGTTCTCCGGCGTACGGCGGCTCATGACCTCCGCGCTGGGTGCGGCAGCGCACACCAGGAGCGCCAGGTCCTCGCGCCGCGAGGAAGCGAGCGCGCAGGCGGTGCCTGCGAGCCCCGTGCCGGCGAGCCCGGCCGCGCCCTCACCGCCGGCGGCGGACTGCAGCGCGTCCAGGATCGCATCGATCCACATGCCGGGATCGGGCGCACCCGCGAACTCCACGCTGCGGAGCCGTGCGACGCGCGCCCCACCGCGCAGCAGGCCGACCGCCAGCGCGTCATCGGCAAGCGCGAGTTCAAGCGCATCCTCGAGCCCGGGCCACTGCGGTGCAAGGAGCACCACCGGCGCACGCGCGGAATCGCCGCGCCCGCGACCGAACCAGCCCCCGCGCTCGGGCGGCGAAACCACCACGCCGGTCGCCGTGCCCCATCCGCCCGCAACGGTGAACGTGCGCCCCGCGGATTCCGCGGCCATCCATTCCGTGAGCGGCAGGCCGGAACCCATGTCACGCCCTCCCGAAGTTGCGTTCGAGGTCGCGCGTGGTGATCCGCAGCGCGGTGGGCCGACCGTGCGGGCACGCCGTGCCGCGCTCGATGCGCTCGCGCAGGTCAAGGAGCGCGTCGATCTCGGTGGAGGTCAGGCGGTCGCCGGCCTTCACCGCGGCCTTGCACGCCATCATGTCGAGCACCGAATGGAGCGCGGCCTCGAAGTCCGCGTGGCCTTCCTCGGCGATGCGCGCGAGGAGCCCCGGGACGAACTGCGCCGGCTCCACGCCGCGGCCAAGAAGGAACGTGGGATAGGAATGCACCGCCACCGCGCGCGGTCCGACGGCGCCGAGCTCGATGCCGAGGCGCTCGAGGAGCGGGCCGGCATCAGCAATGGCCTCCACCGCGCGCGGATCGGTCTCCACGGTGGCAGGCACCAGCATGCGCTGCGTCTCAAGCGGGGCCGCGGCGATGCGCGTCTTCAGCTCCTCGAACATCGCGCGTTCATGGAGCGCGTGCTGGTCGACCACCAGCAAGCCCTCGGAGTCCTCGACGACCAGGTAGCTGCCGTGCACCTGCATCACGCGGCGGGCGGTGCGGTTGGCGTGGAGCACGGGTTCGGCCGCAGCCGGCGCCACCAGCACCACGGGCGGCGCGCCGTGGAGCGCCTGCTCCGCGGCCAGCCCGGCGAATGCAGCGAAGTCGCCCGTCGGCGCGTGCGAAGCCACCGCCGCGCTGCGCGCACCTGCGCCAGGCAGCGCGAAGCCGCCCGGCACCGCCACGTGGACGTGCGGCGTCATGGCAAAGGCCGGCACCAGGTCCGCGGCGCGCAGCGCATCGCGCACCGCGCGCATCACCACCTGGTGAACGAAGTTCGGCTGCCGGAAGCGCACCTCGGTCTTGGCCGGATGCACGTTGACATCGACAAGCGACGGATCCATCTCCACCGCCACGAAGGCAAGCGGCGTCCGCCCCGGATCCACCAGGCCGCGGAACGCCTCCTTCACGGCATGCGAGAGCGTGCGGTCGAGCACGGCGCGGCCGTTCAGCGCGAATCGCAACGCGCGCCCCGAGCCGCGCGCGAGCGCTGGCCGGCCAACGAGCCCCCACAGCGTGATCGGCGCCCCGCCCTCCAGCACGGTGTCCGCGGTCACCTCGAGCAGCCCGTCGGCGATCGATTCACCCAGCACCGCCAGCACCCGGCGGCGCGGTTCGTCGGTGGAGGGCAGATCGATCCGGGGCTTTCCATCCGCCGTCAGCCGGAACGCAACGTCCGGGCGGCAGAGGGCGATCGACTCGAGCACCTCCTCGATCCGCCCAAGTTCCGTGGAGGCCGTGCGCAGGAACTTCCGCCGCGCGGGCACGTTGTGGAAGAGCTGCCGTACCTCGACCACCGTGCCAGGGGGGCAGCCGGCCGGGCGAACCTCGGCCGCGGTGCCGCCGTCGACATCGATGCGCGCACCCGCATCGGCCCCGCGCACGCGGCTGGTGATCGAAAGGCGCGAAACGCTCGCAATCGAGGCAAGCGCTTCCCCGCGGAAACCCATGGTGCCAATGGCCGCCAGGTCGTCTGCGGAGGCAATCTTGCTGGTGGCATGGCTTGCGACGGCAAGCGGAAGCTCCGCGGGCGGGATGCCGCCGCCGTCGTCCGCCACCGCGATCCGGTCGACGCCGCCACCGTCCACCGCCACCTCGATGCGCGTGGCACCCGCGTCGATGGCGTTCTCCACCAGTTCCTTCACCACGCTCGCCGGCCGCTCCACCACCTCGCCCGCGGCGATCTGGTCCACAAGCTGGCGCGGCAACAGGCGAATCGGCATCCCGCGGATTGTAAGGATGACCGTCCGACTGGACTTCAGGCGCACACCTTGGCAGAATGCGGCCATGGAATCGCCCAGGACGGGCAGCAATCCCGGTGCACGACGCACCCCGTTCCGCGCAGGCAAGGTGGCGACGGTCGCTGTCGGCGACGTGCACGGGTGCGGAGCGGAACTCGAGCGCCTCATGGCCCTCGTCGAGCGCTGGTTCCCCGGGGCGCGCACCATCCTGGTCGGCGATCTCTTCACGAAGGGCCCGGAACCCGGACGGGTGGTACGGGCCATCATGGATCGCCGCGCGCAGGGAAACCGCGTGGACCTCGTCTGCGGCAACCACGACCTGCGGCTCCTCGGCGCCGTGGTGCGCATGCAGTCGGGCGCCAGCCTCGACCTCCTGCCGCGCACCGAGCGAATCGCCATCGAGCTGCTGCAGCGCGCCGGCCTGATGCGCGAGGCCACGTGGCTCCTCACCGAGGCATGCGACCGCACCGAGGTCCGCCATCCGCGCGGCACGTGGACGGTGATGCACGCGGGCATCGACACGAAGCTCGGCATCGAACACACGCCGGACGACGTGAAGATCCACCTGAAGGCACTCGAAGGCGAGCCCAACTGGTGGGAGCATTACGACGGACGCGACGGCCTGATCGTGGTGGGTCACCGACCGGTGCGCGAGCCCCTGGTGCTGCGCGACAGCACCGGCCTCCCGTACTTCGCCAACATCGACACCGGCTGCGCCTACGGAGGCACGCTCACCGCGTACTGCATCGAGGCGGACCAGCTGCTCCAGGTCGAGGCGAAGGGACTGCCGATGCCCGGAATCGACGTGCCGGCCGCATTCCGCGGCATGGGGTCACCGACCACCAGCGGCAGGGGCTGAGAAACCAGCGGCAACCGTGGGGGAACACCACGATTCCACGGGCGAGGGGCGTCAGATGTAGTGGCCGCGCATCACGATCGGCACGCGCCGGCCCGGGCCGAACGCGCGCGCGCTGAGACGCGGGATCACCGGCGCCTGCGCGCGCTTGTACTGCGCGCGATCGATCGCCTGCACCCAGCGCTGCACCATCGCACGATCGCATCCCGCGGCGCGCACGATCGATTCCACGTCGAGCTCCTCCTCCACCCATCCGCGCACGATGGCGTCGAGGGTCTCGTAGGGCGGGAGCGAGTCCTGGTCGGTCTGGTCGGGGCGCAGCTCCGCGCTCGGCACCTTCTCGATGCTCGCCTCGGGGATCGGCGGCTCGGCGAATCCAAGCGCCGCGTGGTTCGCATTCATCCAGCGCGAGAGCGTCCACACGTCGGTCTTCAGGATGTCGCCGATGGGCGCAAGCGCGCCGCACATGTCTCCGTAGAGCGTGGAATAGCCCACGGCGTATTCGCTCTTGTTGCCGGTGGCGAGCACCAACGCACCGGTGGCGTTGGAGAACGCCATCAGCTGCAGGCCGCGCAGGCGCGACTGGAGGTTCTCGTCGGCCAGGCCCGCCAGGCTCGCACCCGCCGCACGCAGGTGCGGCTCGAGGTGACCCGCAAGCATCGCGTGCGCGGGCTCGATGGGGAGCTCGAAGGCCTTCATCCCGCAGCGGCGCGCCAGCTCGCGCGCGTCGCTGCGCGAGCCCTCGCTCGAGTAGCGGCTCGGCATGAGGATGCCGGTCACGCGGTCACCGCCGAGTGCCGCGGCGGCAAGTGCGCCCACCAGCGCGCTGTCGATCCCGCCCGAAAGGCCGAGCACCGCGTGCGTGTGGCCGGTCTTGGCGAAATACCCGCGCATGGCAGCGAGCAGCGCATCCCAGCGCTCGGCGGAGGGATCCTGGGTCACGTCGGCGCTGGATGCCGGCAGAGCGGCGCGAAGGTCATGCACCAGTGCATCGCTTCCCCAGCGCGGCGCGCGCATGGTGCGGCCATCGGGGAACACGATGCATGCATCACCGTCGAAGACGAGGTCGTCGTTGGCACCGGACGCGTTGAGCGAGCACACCGCAACACCCACGCGCCGCGCTGCCGCAGCCAGGATGCGCGCATGGCGTGCATGCTTACCCACCGCGAACGGGCTGGCCGACGGACAGGCGATCACCGTGGCGCCGGCAGCCACGGATTCCGCCACCGGATCGATGGCATACGAATGCCCGGCCGCGTTCGCGTCCTCGGCACGCCACAGGTCCTCGCAGATCACGATGCCCACCTTCGCACCGCCGCAATCGATCACGCAGGGGCGGTCGCCCGGCGTGAAGTGCCGCGGTTCGTCGAAGACGTCGTAGTCGGGGAGCAGGCGCTTGATGTGGAACGCTTCGATGCGTCCACCACGCATGACGGCCACGATGTTGCGGGCCGGCACCGGCGCGCCGGGCGCAGATGCCGGCATGCCGACGAGCACCGCCGCATCTCCCGCGCCACGCGCATGCAGTTCCGCCGCCATCTCCTGGGCAGCGCGCTCGCAGGCACCGAGGAATCCCTCGCGCTGCAGCAGGTCACGCGGCGGATAGCCACAGAGCGCGAGCTCCGGGAACGCGATGCATTGGGCTCCGGCCGCTGCCAGTTCCACGGCGCGGTCGATCATCCGCCGGGCATTTCCGGGGACGTCTCCGACCGTCGCGTCGAATCGTGCAAGCGCAATCCGCATGGGATGCGCAGTCTATGAGTTCCGGCAGCCGCCGATGCCTCAGCCGGCCTTGCGGGCACCGTACGCGCGGCTGGAGGAGATGGCATCCAGGAGCGTGCGCACCGAGTACGGCTTGCGGAACGCGGCCTCGTAGCCGCGGCGCAGGAGCGAGATGCCGTCGTCCGTGAAGGCCGGGCCGCTCGCGAAGAATCGGGTGGTCTGGAAGCCCGGGCGGGTACGCAGCGCCGAGATGAACGCCACGGGATCGCCGCCGGAAACGTCGAACACCACCACGTCGGGGGCGCTTGCGCCGCAGGCAATGGCCGCGGACAGCGCATCGGACGCGGTCTCGACCACGTAGCCGCCGAGGTCCTCGAACACCTGGCGCACCGCCTCGGTGGCGTTGCGGTCGGCGTCGACCACCAGGATGCGGGTGGCGTTCTCGGTGGAGAGCGCATTGCCGGTCACCGGGATGCCGTGCGCGGCGACGAACGCCTCGAGCGCGGTGACATGCACGCGACGGTCGCGGGAACCGGGGATCCGGTAGCCCTCGAGCCTGCCGGCATCGATCCACTTGCTGACGGTGCGAGCCGCCACGTTGTAGATGCGAGCCACCTCGCCGGTGGTGAGTGCGTCCTTCTCGATGCCGAATGCGTTGCGTGCCATGTCCTGGTCCTTCCTGAATGGCCCGCGAATGCGGTGCCCGCGGCAGGATCGACAGGCCCACGGGGCAACTGAAGGGTGCTTGGCAATTATTGCGGCAATTTCCCCGGAACGCCTGCCAGACAGCGAGTTACGCGGTCAGCCGCGGGAAATCACGCGCACGCCCCGCTCCTCGAGCGCCCGGAAGAGCTCCTCGGAATGGGCCCGGTCGCGGACCTCCACGATGCACTGCACCATCACCTTGGAGACGTCCGGCTCTGCGAAGGTGCGCTCATGGAGGATGTCCTGGACGCTTGCGCCGCAGCGGGCAAGCGTGGACGCAAGGTCGGCGAGGCCACCCGGGCGATCGCTGATGACCGCGGTGAACCGCACCAGGCGACCGTCGATCGCCAGGCCCTGCTCGATCACGCGGCCGAACACCATCGGATCGATGTTGCCGCCGCACAGGACGAGCGCCACGCGCTTGCCCGCGAGCGAGCCCAGCTTGCCCGCGAGGAACGCCGCCAGCGGCGAGGCGCCGGCACCCTCCACCACGCCCTTCTCCATTTCCGCCAAGCGCAGGATGGCGAGCGCGATGTCGTTCTCGTCGACCGTCACCACCTCGTCGACGCGCGTGCGGGCGATCTCGAAGCTGCGCGCGCCCACCTCGGGCACGGCCAGGCCATCGGCAAGCGTGGCTGTGGCAGCGATCTTGACGGGCTTTCCGGCAGCCAGAGCCGCCATGTAGCTCGCACAGCGCTCCGGCTCGACGCCGACGATCCGCACCTGCGGCGCCAGGTGCTTCACCGCGAGCGCGATGCCCGCGATCAGTCCGCCACCGCCGATCGGCACCACGATCGCATCGAGGTCCGGCACCTGCTCGAGGAGCTCGAGCCCGATGGTGCCCTGCCCGGCCACGATCGCCGCGTCGTTGAATCCGTTGATGTACGTGAGCCCCTCGGCCTTCACCAGTTCATCCGCACGAAGCCTGGCCTCGGCGATGTTCTCGCCGTGCAGCATCACGCGGGCACCCAGTTCGCGGCAGCGCCGCTGCTTGACGAGCGGCGCATGCTGCGGCATCACCACGGTGACGGGAATGCCGAGCCGCGCCCCGTGCAGCGCCAAGGCCAGCGCGTGGTTGCCCGCGCTTGCCGCCGTGACACCGCGCGCGCGCGCTTCGTTACCCAGGAGGAGCATCGCGTTGCACGCGCCGCGCTCCTTGAAGCTGCCGGCGCGCTGCTGGTACTCCTGCTTGCAGAAGATCCGCGCGCCGGTGACGGCACTGAGCGCGGGGCTCTCGACGCACGGCGTCACCATGACGCCCCCCGCGATCCGGCGCCGCGCCTCGACGATGTCGTCGAAGGAAACGTCGGATGCTGCGTGGGCGTACGCCGCGGTGGTGGTCATTGCGGTTCCGTGGCGATCAGGCCTTGGGGCCGGCGGTGCGCACGGCATCGCTCAGCGTGTACTTGGCATCGTTGGCGCGGAAGCGCGCAGCCAGGTCCTTCGCCTTCGCGTCGTACGCGGCCTTGTCGGCCCACGTGTTGCGCGGGTCGAGCACCTCGGTCGGCACGCCCGGCACCGCGGTCGGCATGTGCAGGCCGAACACCGGGTGCTCCACGAACTTGGCGTTGGCCAGCGAGCCGTCGAGCACCGCGCTCAGGATGGCGCGCGTGTAGCTCAGCTTGAAGCGGCTGCCGACGCCGTAGGGGCCGCCGGTCCAGCCGGTATTCACGAGCCACACGGTGCTGCCGTGCTGCTTGATCTTGTCGGCAAGCATGGCGGCGTAGGCCATGGGTTCGCGCGGCATGAATGGGCCGCCGAAGCATGCGCTGAAGTTCGGGGTGGGCTCCTTGACGCCGGCCTCGGTGCCCGCGAGCTTCGAGGTGTAGCCGTTCACGAAGTAGTACTGCGCCTGCTCGGGCGTGAGCTTCGCGACCGGGGGCAGCACGCCGAAGGCGTCCGCCGAGAGGAAGATCACGTTCTTCGGGTGCGAGCCCACGGAGGGCATCACCGCGTCCGGCACGAAGTCGAGCGGGTAGGTGACGCGGGTGTTCTCGGTGCGCGCCGCGCTGTCGTAGTTGGGCACGCGGGTCACCGGGTCCACCACCACGTTCTCGATCACGCTGCCGAAGCGGATGGCGTTCCAGATCTGCGGCTCGCCTTCCTGGCTCAGGTTGATGCACTTGGCGTAGCAGCCACCCTCGAAGTTGAAGACGCCGCGGTCCGACCAGCCGTGCTCGTCGTCGCCGATCAGGCGGCGCTTCGGGTCGGCGCTGAGCGTGGTCTTGCCCGTGCCGGAGAGGCCGAAGAAGACGGCCACGTTCGACGGATCGTCCTTCGCCACGTTGGCCGAGCAGTGCATCGGGAACACGCCGACCTCGGGGAGGTCGTAGTTCATGGCATAGAAGATCGACTTCTTGATCTCGCCGGCGTACCGGGTGCCGACGATGAGCACCAGCTTGCGCTCCAGGCTCTGGACGATGCAGAGCTTGTTCTTGACGCCGTACTTGGCCGGGTCCTCGAGCTCAAGGCGCGAGGCATCGATGATGGTCCAGTCGTTCGACCAGTTCGGCAGCTCGTTCGGCTCGGCATTGATGAAGAGCGTCTTGGCGAAGAGGCTATGCCAGGCCTCCTCGGTGAAGACCGAGACCTTCAGGCGGTACTTCGTGTCCGCGCCGGCGTATCCGTCGAAGCGGAAGACGTCCTTCTTCGCGCGCATGTACTCCATGACCTTGGCATGGATGGCATCGAAGTGGGCCGCGGAAACGGGCTGGTTGACCTTGCCCCAGGCAATGTTGCCGTGGATCTTGGCGGTGTCCTCGAGGTACTTGTCGTCGGGGCTGCGGCCGGTGCGGGCGCCGGTGTCGCAGTTGAGGGCGCCGTTGGCGGCCAGCATGCCTTCGCCACGGGCGATGGCCAGTTCCACCAGGCGGGCGGCGGCGAGGTTCGCGTGGACGGTGGCGGTGCCAAACTCGTGCTTGGTACGGGTGGCGGTGGGGCTGGCGGTGGTCATGGGTTCAGGTCTCCGAAAAAGAGAGGTGAAGCGGACAAGGATACCGCGATCCGGGGCCCTGCCACCCCTTCGGAAGCGTGGGATTGACCCCCTTCGCCCTGCCGGATA
>CAMBSR010000008.1 GCA_945870475.1 Phycisphaera mikurensis NBRC 102666 | reverse complement strand
CACGATGCCGGGCGGTGAACCCGCGGGCGCCGCGGCGCAGGCATCGAGATCGGCGCGCGTACGGATGATGCTTGCGCGGCCCTCGCGCTCGAGCGTTTCGTAGACCTCGAGCTGCCGCACGCCCGCGGCGTGTGCGCCGGCAAGGTCGTCATGGCCCGTGTAGCCCCACGGCGTCTTCGCGGCCTCGGCGCCGAGCTCGGTGAAGATGGTCCCGAGGAAGATCCGCACATCACCGCGGGCGAGCGCGGGCAGGCTGACGCCGCGCACGGCGGGGTCCGGCAATTCCTGCGTGACGGAGGGGCCTCCGAGGTGCAGGTAGGCCAGGTCCAGGTGCGCGTCGAGCCACCATTGGGCAGGGCGGGCGGGTGCGGGGTCGGGCATGCGGCGGAAGGTACGCTGTGGCGTCACGACCATGACGGTGGCACTGCCCCCATCCCCGTCCATTGCGCCGCCCTCGGCGCCCGCCCCGCTGCGCGCGACCGCCGGCGAGCGCATTCTCTGCACTGTCCTGGCGGCACTGGCATTCGGCGTCCTGGGCGTGGCCGCGTGGCTGACGCCTGCGGCCAGCGGAACCGGCACCCACCAAGGGCTCGGCATGCCCGCCTGCGGCTGGATGACCGCCTACAACCTGCCGTGCCCGTCCTGCGGCATGACCACCGCCTTTTCCTACGCGGCCCACGGCAGCCTTCTGGCGTCCGCGCGCGTACAGCCCATGGGCTTCGTGCTGGCCATCGGCACGGCCGCCACCGCGCTGGTGTGCACGCACGTGTCGCTCACCGGCAGCCGGCTCGCCCATGTCCTGGGTGCCAGGCTCACGCCGCGCGTCCTCCTGGCGCTCGGCGTGTTCGCCGTGCTCGCGTGGGCCTGGAAGATCGCCATCGTCCGCGGATACCTGACTGGAACGACATGAACACCGCTCGACCGTCCATCCTCCGCCGCCACCGCCGCATCGCGGCTGCCGCGTTCCTTGCCACCTGCGCCGTGCCGTTCGCGCTGGCCTCGTGCGGCTCCATGGGCCTGGTCTCCAAGGTGGGCGAGGCGATCGAGGTGGAGAAGAAGGTGGAGGTCCTGGCCAAGTACCGCGGCCTGGAGAACAAGACCGTGGCCGTGGTGGTGAACGCCGAGCGCGGCGTGCTCTACGAGTACCCCACGGTGGTGCCGAACGTGGCCGGCAACGTGGCGGCCGGCGTGAAGCAGCGCGTGAGCGGCGTGCAGATGCTCGACTGGCGCGAGTCGCTCGCGTGGTGCTACCGCACGCCGAGCTGGACCACGCTTCCCCTCGGGCACATTGCCGAGGAACTGGGCGTCGACCGCGTGATCTTCGTGGACATCATCGAGTTCCGCCTGAACCCGCCCGGCAACCGCTGGATCTGGGACGGCATGGCGAGCGCCAACATCGGCATCATCGAGCGCGATTCGCTCGACCCCGATGCGTTCGCCGAGGAGTACAGCGTGTCGGTCAAGTTCCCCGACGTCAAGGACCTGAGCCGCGAGAGCGCGCCGGAGTCGCAGGTGCAGCTGGGCCTCATTGCCAAGTTCACGCAGACCGTGAACAAGCTCTTCTACGACCACATCGAGGACAAGTACCCCAACAAGCGGTTGAGGGGCTGATCACATGCAGCGCTTCCTGCAGTCCATCGCCGTTGCCGCGCTCGCCGCCGCCGCACTCTCCGCGGCCGGGTGCAACTACCTGATCCCGGGCATGTGGGTCGTCCAGGGCGCGCCCAAGAAGCCCGCCGCGTACACGCTTCCCAAGGATCGCAAGCTGGTGGTCTTCGTGGACGACCGCAAGAACGTGGTGAGCCGCCTCCAGCTGCGCGCCATGCTGGCCGACGACGTGGGCACCGTCATCAAGAAGGAAGGCCTGGTGGAGGACGTGGTGAGCGGCCGCGAGCTGATCTCCTACGTCCGTCGCAACGAGACCAGCTCCAAGCGGGTCTCCATCGAGGAACTCGGGAACGCCGTGGGGGCCGAGCTCGTGCTCTACATCGAGATGGAGACGTTTGCGCTCTCCGTCGACGGCGCCTCGCCCAAGCCGGGCGCGTCGGCCTACGTGAAGGTGGTCGACTGCAAGGCGAAGGAGCGTCTCTTCCCTCCGGTGGGCGCCGATCCGAAGGGCTTCGCGGTTTCCGCCGAGCTGATCGACGTGAACTTCGACGCCTACAAGACGTCGGCCACGCGCCGGGCGCTCGAGGACCAGCTGGAGAAGAAGCTGGCGGACATGATCTCGAAGACCTTCTACGACCACGAGGAGAAGGCGTTCGGCCAGGGCGTCTCGACCCCGCGATGACCGCTGCCGTGCGCACGTCCACCGTTCGTCAGCCCGCGGCGCCCGTGCGCGTGGCGATGGCGGCCCTTGTCGACGTGCGCGCCTGCAGCGCCCCGCGGTTGCGCTCGATTGCCGAGGAATGCGGCGGGCGCCCGGTCGGGGTGATCGGCACGTTCCACGAAGCGAAGCGCGCCGCGTCCATGGGCGTGGTGGTGGGCGCCTTCATGGCTCCGCCGCTGGGATCCATGGCGCTTGCGTCCGGGGCGATGGCGGCGTCGTTCGGTCGCTTGCCGATCGATGGATCATTGCGTGTCCACGGCCCGCGCGCGGAAGACGCGGCGCGCCTGGCGCGCGTGCGGACCGCGAAGGGAACCGATCCGCTGCCCGCGCCCGTGGCGCCGCTGGAGCGTGATGCGGTGCGAGCGGAGTGGGGCGTCGACGATGCGGTGCGCGTGTGCCTGCTGGTGGCCGGACCGGCCGGCAGCTGCGACGCGCGGCGTGCGCTTGACGTGGCCGGCCGCACCGCCATGATCGGCGGATCGTTGGTGCTCGTGGTGCATCCGGGTGCGCCCGGTGCCAAGCGCGCCGTGGCGCTTTCCACCGCCGAGGGTGGTGCGTGGCAATTGGTGCTCGATGAACGCGCCGAGGAGCCCGAACTCCTCGCCGCCGCGGCCGATGCCGCCATGGTGATCGACATGCGTATCCCGCTCGAGGCGCCGCGGCGCGCGTTGCATGGGGTGGCGGGCCTGCTCGGTGCGTTCGCGCGCGGCGAGCAGCCCATGATCCCGCCGGGCGACGCGATCGGTGCGCGCCTGGCCGTGCGCGCGGGGCTGCCGCTCGTGGTGGCCGAGGCAACGGCTGCCGCCGCCGTGCCCGGGCTGGTGCCCGCCGAGTGCATGTTCGACCCGCGTCGGCCGAACGTGGCCGCGCGTGCGCTTCAGGCGATCTTGAGCACGGCGCCTCGATAGAACTCGCGCAGCACCTCGGTGCCCAGGCGCTTGCCGCTGAGCCGCGGTGCATCGTGCACGTGGCGTGCGGCGTCCACCATGGCCAGGTCCGGGTCGCTGATCGGGCTCTCGAGGTCCCAGTCCGTCTCCCAGAGCGCGCGGAGCGCCCAGTACCGGCTGGCGTAGAGGTCGAAGGCGCTCTCCTGGTCGCTGGCCTTCGCGGCCATCTCGGTCTTCTTCTCGCCGCCGCTCAGGTGCTCCTCGTTGGTAACGATGTCGCTTCCGAAGAGGACGCGGCCCGTCCAGCGCTGCATGAACGCACGGACGCGGTCGGCGTGGTGGCGGCTGATCTCGCGCACGATCCACTTGGTGGCGCTGGCGTCGATGTGCAGGTTGGGGTGCGCCTCGAGCATGGTGTCGAGGAAGCCAAGGTCCTCGGGCGAGCCGCCCATGTGCGCCACGATCCACGGCACGCGGTATTCGTCGAGCAGCCGTTCGAGCGGCTCGTAGTGGTCGCGCTTGGTGCCGTAGCGGGTGCGGTCGGCGTACTTGGTGGCGAACCAGGTATCCGGGTCGGCCACGTGTGCCATGAACGCCATGCCCAGGCCGGCGGCCTCGTCCATGGCGCGGCGGCGGTGCGGGGCGTCGAGGGCCAGCAGCTTGGCGTCGCCGGCCTCGATGCCGAAGTCGATCCCGCGCGGCGCAGCCCAGAACTTGCAGATGGAGGCGCCCTCGCGGCGGAACTCGCGGATGCGCTCCAGGAACTGGCTGCCGTGCGCGGCCAGGCGGTCGGGATTGGTGAAGTCGGGGACGGCGATGAACCGCACGCGGTCGCCGAGCACCGCGCGGATGGACGGGATGTCCTCCAGGCGCGTCATGCTGTGGATGCGGTCGATGCCGTAGAGGTCCATGGCCTCGCGCAGGAGCGTGGCGGCGCCGGTCCCGTGGATGTGCGAGTGCACGTCGATGATGGGGACGGGCGGGGCAGGGAAGCTGGCGGCCTCGACGCGATAGTCCACGCCGAAGCGGTTCGACGGGTTGGTGAAGGTGCCGGTGGCGGTGCGGAAGACGGACATGGCGGGAGCGAAGTCTAGGCGCGGGCGCTGCGCGGTTTGCCCCGCAAGCGAACATGCGCCGAACGGGCCGGCGCATGTTCAGTGCGTGGGTAAGCGGGATGCTCCGCCGCGGTCACTTCCGCGTGCGGGCGGGTGCGCATGCCGGCGTGCGCGATGGTGCCTTCGCGGCCACGGGCGCCGGGGTGCGACGGATGGGAGCTGCGGCCTTCGCCGGGGCGGGCTGGCGCTGGACGGTGGAGCCGTCGCAGAGGCAGCGGCCGGGTTCGCGCGGGTCGAGCAGGGTGGACGCGTGGTGCACCGTGCCGACGTAGATCTCGCAGTCACCGTCAAGGTCCACGTGGCGGGCGAGCTCACAGTCGATGTAGCCGAGCGCGCGGGCCGGCACCGGGCAGCCGCTGGGGGTGCGGTCCACGGTGGCGCCGATGAACGGGTCGATGCCGGGTGTCTGGAGCTCGAAGGCGCGTGCCGTGGAGCGGTCTGCCGGGTCAAGCTGGCAGACGGCAAAGCTGCGGCTGTCGCGGATGAGCGGGCTGAGGACGTGGCCCTTCGGGACGGCCACCATCACCATGGGCGGGGTGGTGGCGCACTGCTGCACCCACTTGACGGAAACGCCGGCCCGGAGGTCGGCATGGCCGGAGGTGAGGATGAAGGCGCCGTTCGGGATTCGGTCCAGAACCGGGGCCACCGTGGGCCGCTCCGCAGGGACCCAATCAAGCGCATTTCGATTCCTGGGATTCACGTGCTCACGAGCCTTTCCTCGACGTGCGTCTGCGTTCCGCCGGCAACGACCGGGATGGTGGGGGACGAGCGTCGCTTCCACGTCAGTTTGCATCGGCCGCGCCGAAAGTCCACAAACTGTTGATTCACATAGCGTTACGGCTGTGGAAGCACAATTGTTCGCGGACTTCGGAAGAAAAAGTGAAGAAATTGGGGGTCAAGGTGTTGCATGGTGGGGCAATGTGGGTTAAAGTGTGCCTCGGCGCCAGAGGTCGCCTCTCACGTGCTTTTCCTTGGCGAATACGAGCACACGTTGGATCAGAAGCAGCGCCTGGCGATTCCGTCAGAACTGCGCGACGTGTTCGATCCCAAGGTCCACGGAGAGGCGTTCATCGCGGCGCCTGGCGCGAATGGTTCTCTCTGGCTCTGGCCGGAAAAGACCTTCGCCCAGCTCTCGCACTCCCTTGGAGGCTCGCTGGTTGGCGACCCCTCCATGCAGGATTTCGAGCGGCACGTGTTCTCCCAGGCGGCCCGTGTGCCGCTGGACAACGCGGGCCGGATCCGCATCCCGGATCGGCTGCTGCAGAAGTTCGGGCTGGCCGGTTCCATCATGGTCCTCGGAGTGCGAGACCACCTGGAACTGACCGAGCCCGGGGCATGGAAGCGCGAACAGGAGCGCGTCCAGCCTGATGCTGCCGATCTTTGGCGCCGCGCGCGGCAGGCCTTGGCCGCCACGCAACGCCCGACTGCCTGAACCCCGCGGCTGGCGGACCCAGCCGACAAGTGAACATCGCAGTGGTGCGCAGGAGGAACGCGCACCACCGCAGAGGACGCAAGTAGCCATGGATCGGCAACTTGCGCGCCTGAAACGCGCGCTTCGGCGCCGTGCTCCACGATGCCAAGGATGGCAGCGAGCGGACCACGGTCTTCACGGACGCGTTTGATCAGACGGCCGAGCCAAGGATGGTTCGGCAGTTGGAGAGCTTCGCCCGGCCATGGTTGGCCAGTCGAGGCACGCCTGCTGGTGGGGCGAGGGCCCATGTGGCCCGTGTTTCCGTCGTTGCCCCCGCGTCGGCCCAGCCGGCGCGGGGGCATTTTCTTTGGCGTTTCGGGGCTGAAGTCATGCTGGGGCAGGTCTTTGCGTGCCTTGGGGGCGGCCGCGGGCGGCCCAGAATGTTCGCTTCCGGGCGACCAACTGCCCCCAATTTTCAATAAGGGGGGTAGGTGAGCCCGATCCACTTGACTACGCTTGCCTTGCGCGCGGTACTGAAGCCGCAGAACGCCGGAAGGCCACATGGAACGGTCGCGAGACCGAGTGGCTGGCAGAACGGTCGCCCTGGACGGCGAGGCGCAGGCAGGAGGCTCTTTCGATGCTCGTGATCACCCGCCGAGAGGGAGAAGAAGTCGTGATCGGAAACCCGGCAGCGCCGCTGGGCATCGTCCGCATTGCGGCGATCAAGGGCGATCGGGTCCGCATCGCGTTCGAATTCCCCCGGGAAGTGGATGTTCACCGTCGTGAGGTGGCCGACCAGATCCTGAAGGACGAAGAGGGCCAGGGCGGCATCGCCGGCCAGATCCGTCCCGCGGGCGAGTCCGGCTGACGGCAGCGCTTCGGCGCCGCCTTCTCCAACAACATCACTGCACGGAAATCACGGACTCAACCTCCGGGACGATCGCACGGAGGTTCTTCTCGATCCCGCCGTGGAGGGTCATGCCGCTCGAGGGGCAGCGGACGCACGCGCCCTTGAACCGGACCTGGACCTGGCCTTCGGGGGTGACGTCCACCAGCTCCACGTCCCCGTCGTCGTCCTGGATGGCCGGGCGGAGTTCCTCGATCACCGCCGCCACGCGCAGGCGCACGTCGAGGAGGGTTCGGGGATCGATCGGCGGACGGTGGGGCACAGGGGGGAATCGTAATCGTTTCCCGTGGGGTCCTACACTCCGGGCCATGCAGGGATCGCATCGACTGTCCGTGGTTCGCCTTGGAGCGGCCTTCGCGCTCGTGGGCCTGGCGCTTGCCGCCGGTGCCTGCACGCGCACCCCCAAGGACCCGATCGTGGCGCTGAACAGTTCGCAGAGCCCGGAGGAGCAGCGGGGTGCCATCGAGGTGCTCCGGATGCAGACGCCGCTCTCGGACGACGCCAAGCGGGCGCTGCGTCGCTCGACCTTTGCGCAGGGGTTCAACCTGGGCATCCGGCAGGAGGCGTTCGACCTCCTCGTGCAGGAAGACCGCAAGGGGCTCCAGGAGACGCTCGAGACCAACATCGTGCGCATGGAGTCGTACGAGTTCCGGCGCTGGATCATGGAGCAGATCGGCGCGAGGCAGATGAAGGACTTCACCGTGGTGGTGGTGAACTCGTGGGCCGGTCCGGTGCCCGTGTGGGGCCCCGACCAGTTCAAGCGCCCGGAGTTCGAGGCGATGGCTGCGCTCTACGGTCAGGACAAGGTGGGTGATGCGCTCTTTGCCGTGATGATGGAGGCGAACCCGCTGCGGCAGGCATCGCTGCGCGCGCGCACGTGGGAGATCCTGATGCGGATCGGCGAGCGCGACCGGCTGAAGCAGCTGGTGACCTCCGCCGCGGTGCGCCCGGACGACGTGATGCTGCGCGACATCAAGAAGCTGGTGGATGACCTTGGCATCCTGCCCGAGACGCGCGAGGAACTGATCTGGCTGGGGAAGCTGCGCCAGTCGGCGTCGCCCGCGTACTGGAAGATGGCAGGCGAGGCGCTGCACGCGGTGCCGGAAGCGCAGAAGACGAACTTCGAATTGCGCGGCATTCCCGTGGTGCTGGCTGCGCACCGCTACGCGCCGCAGCTCCTGGGGCAGACGGAGGACCAGCTCTACACCGAGCTCCTGGCCGACCTCAAGGGCCGCGATGCGGGCCGCTATTCGCCCAATTTCACGGGCTGGGAGACGGTGTCCAAGGGCACCGAGGCGCTTGGCACGCAGCGCGAGAAGGTGCGCTGGATCGACCTGGTCGCCGCGCGCCTGGCGCTCACCATGATCGCGGACCCCGCCGTATGCGCGCGCATCTTCGACATTGCAGACCGCGACCACCAGGACAAGCGCACCGAGTACGGCGGCATCGTCCGCATCAACGACTCCGGTGCCTGGGAAGTGGTGGAGATCCGCCCGCGCCAGACCGGGAGCGACACGCGCTTCGAGGCGCCGCAGGAGCTCTTCGACCAGGGCTACACCTCGCTCTTCCACTTCCACTTCCATGCGCAGGAGTTCGAGGGCGGCGCGTATGCGGGCCCGCACGTGGGTGACTTCGGCTACGCGGAATCGTCGCGCGCCAATTGCCTGGTGTTCTCGTTCGTGAAGCGCGACACCGTGGACGTGGACTACTACCGGCATGGACCGCTGGTCATCGACCTCGGCACGGTGAAGCGGCCATGAGCCGGCTTCCGGAGCGTCCCTCGGGCGCCAGCATCAACTTCGCCAAGATGCACGGGCTGGGGAACGACTACGTGTACGTGGATGGCTCGCAGCACCCCGTGGCTGACGCGCCGGCGCTCGCGCGCTGGGTGAGCGATCGCCACGTGGGCGTCGGCAGCGACGGTCTCATCATGGTGGAGCCGGTGTCGCCGGGCGTGGATGCGGACGTGCGCATGCGCATGTTCAACGCCGACGGCAGCGAAGGCATGATGTGCGGCAACGGCATCCGCTGCGTGGCGAAATTCGCGGTGGATCGCGGCATTTCCGCCAGCCAGCCGCTGCGCGTGGAGACGCGGCGCGGCGTGCTGAGCGTGCATTGGCGCCGCGGTGGCCACGACGGCACCGTCAGCGAGGCAACGGTGGACATGGGTTCGCCGATCCTGGCGCTGGCGCGCGTGCCGGCGGCCATTCCCGGCGTCTCGCCGGCATCCGCGGTGACGGACTTTGCGCTGCCGGACGGATTCTGGAAGCAGTCGGGTGCGGCCGAGGGATGGGAAGCGGCGTGCGGGCTCGACCCGCGCATGACGCTCGTCTCGATGGGCAACCCGCACGCGGTGCTCTGGTGCGCGGACGTGGCGCGCGTGCCGCTCGCGGTGGTGGGGCCGTTCGCGGAGCGTCATCCGTGGTTCCCGGAGCGGATGAACGTGCACTTCGTGCAGGTGCTTGGGCCCGGCGAGGTGCGCATGCGCACGTGGGAGCGCGGCAGCGGTGCAACGCAGGCCTGCGGCACGGGCGCCAGCGCGGTGTGCGTGGCGGGTGTCCTCACGGGGCGGACGCGATCGCCGCTCCTGGCGCACCTGCCGGGCGGCGATTTGGTGCTTGAGTGGTCCGGCGGCGAGGCCTCGGTGCGCATGACCGGCCCGGCCGTGGAGGTGTTCCAGGGGGCACTCGATCTGGGCGCACAGCCCGTGGGGCAGGCACGATGAGCATGAACGACCTCGAGCGCGAGGTGTGCGCACGCATTGCCGCGCGGCACCAGCAGATGGTGGATGAACTCACGCAGTGGGTGGCCATTCCCACCGGGCGCGGCCACGCGGTGGGGCTCCACGCGCAGCGCGCGGCGCTGGCGCATCGGCTGCGCGCCCTGGGTGCGGTGACGCGGGACATTTCCTGCGAGCCGCGGCCCGACTGGATCGATCCGCCGTGGGCGCGGTCGGCAGGCGCCGATGGCGTCGACATCCTGGTGGGCGAGCACGCCGGCCCCGGGCCGCGGCTTCTCCTGAGCGGGCACTTCGATACGGTGCACGACCCGCACGGTGCGTTCAAGGAACTCAAGGCGATCGGCGGCGGCCGCGCCACCGGCCCGGGCGCCGCTGACATGAAGGGCGGCATCGTGCTCGCGCTCACGGCGCTCGAAGCGATCCGCGACGTGGGGCATGCGCTCGCGTGGACGTTCGTATTGACGCCTGACGAGGAGACGGGAAGCTTCGGCTCCGCGGCGGCGCTCAAGGGGCTTGCGCCCGGGCACGCGGCGGGCTTCGTCTTCGAGCCGGCCGGCCACGGCGACTCGCTGGTGGTGGAGCGGATGGGCGCCGGGCAGTTCGTGATCGAGGCATTCGGGCGCGCGGCGCACGTGGGGCGTGACTACGCCACGGGCGTGAGCGCGGTGCGGCAGCTCTCCGAGAGCGTGCTTGCTGCGGAAGCCATGGCGAACCCGGCGGCGGGGCGCATCGTGAACATCGGCCCGCTGCAGGGCGGGGCGGCGACGAACATCGTGCCGGACCACGCCATGGCGTGGGGCAACATGCGCTTTGCCACGCCGGCCGACGAGGCGGAGCTTGGTCGTTTGCTCGATTCGCTGGCCTGCGGGGCCGACGGCGAGGTGCCGCGCGTGCGCGTTCGGCGCATTGGCGGCCGGCCGGCCAAGCCGCTCACTGCCGAGGTCGAGCGCCTGGCGCAGCTGGCGCGCGCCGCGAGCCAGGACCTGGGGCGCGAGCTCCCGTTCGGCAAGACCGGCGGCGTCTGCGACGGCAACAACCTGCAGGCGGCGGGCCTCCCCACGCTCGACACGCTGGGCGTCCGCGGCGGCAACCTCCACCGCGAGGACGAGTGGGTGGACCTCGACGGCATGGTGGACCGGGCGCAGCTGGTGGCGCTGGTCCTCCTGCGCGCGGCGGCCACCGCGGGCGGCGCCGCATCTACGATACGCGCATGACCGATTCGATCAGCGCGCTTTCCTCCCCGCTTGCCGCCGACCTGGAGATCTCCACGGGCATCGACGCCATCGTCGCGCGCGTGCGCGCGGCGCAGGCATCGATCACCGGTGCGCGGGCTGCAGACCCGGCGCGCAAGGAGTCGTTCGCGCAGGCCATGAAGCGCACCGCCGACGTGCGCGGGCGCGGTCCCATCATGCCGTACCTGGGCACCGGCATGGGCAACGGCCCGCTGGTGGAGCTCCTCGATGGCAGCGTGAAGTGGGACATGCTGAACGGGATCGGCGTGCACATGTTCGGGCACGGTGATCCGCGGATGGTGGCGGCGGCGCTGCGCGCGGGCCTCTCCGACCTCTGCATGCAGGGCAATCTCACCAGCAACCAGGACAGCGTGGCGTTCGGCGAGTTCCTGGTGGCGGAGGCGAAGCGCTCGAGCCGCATGTCGCACTGCTTCGTAAGCAACTCGGGCTGCATGGTGAACGAGGCCGCGCTCAAGGTGTGCATGCAGAAGACGAACGCGGCGCCGCGCATCATTGCGTTCCAGGACTGCTTCATGGGCCGTTCGATCACCATGAGCCAGATCGGCGACGCGGCGGCGTACCGGCAGGGGATCCCGCTCTCGACGCTGGTGGACTACATGCCGTTCTACGACCCGCAGCTCGGTGCGCGCGGCATCGAGATGGCGCTCTGGCACCTGAAGCAGTACATCCACCGCTACCCGGGCCAGCATGCCTGCTTCGTGATGGAGGTGGTGCAGGGCGAGGGCGGTTTCAACACCGCGCCGCGCGAGTTCTTCGTGGCGCTCATGGAGACATGCAAGGCCGCCGGCATCCCGGTGTGGGACGACGAGGTGCAGAGCTTCGGTCGCACCGAGAGCATGTTCGCCTTCGAGCGGCTCGGCCTCGGCGAGTACATCGACGTGGTCACGATCGGCAAGATGAGCCAGGCGTGCGCGTGCCTCTTCCATGCGGAGATGAACCCGAAGCCCGGTCTCCTGAGCGGCACGTTCACGGCAAGCACCTCGGCGTTCCAGGTGGGCCTCGAGGCGCTGCGCACCATGCGCGACGGCGGCTACTACGGGACCGACGGCCGCAACGCGAAGCTGCACGCGGCGTTCCGCGAGCATGCGTCGAAGCTGGTCGCGAAGCGCCCCGAGTGGTTCACGCCGGTGAAGGATTCCTTCGGGCGCGCCAGCACGCAGTACGTGGGCGGCACGGGCGGCATGTGCCGCTTCACGCCGTTCGGAGGCGACAAGGACCGCATCATGAAGTTCCTCCAGAACCTGTTCGAGGATGGCGTGATGGCCTTCTACTGCGGGCACGGGCCCTTCCACGTACGCATGCTCCCCCCGGTGGGCGTCATGCAGCCGGAGCAGTGGGGTCCGGTGTTCGAGATCGTCGAGCGGTCCTTGGCGCGCACGGCGTGAGATTCTCGGACACCTCGAGAATGGGTGTCCGGGGGTCGGGATGCCCGGTGAAAATGCCGATAGTGTGGCTGCAATGTTCGTGATCCGCCAAGCCATGCCGGACGATGTCCCCACGCTCCTCAAGCTGGCGCGGATGGTGCATTTCATCAACCTGCCCGCGGACCAGGACATCATTTCCGCCAAGGTGGCGCGCAGCCGCCGCAGCTTTGCGGGCGAGGTGCAGGATGACCGGCAGCGGCAGTTCATGTTCGTCCTCGAGGACATCGGGACGGGCGGCGTCATCGGTACCAGCTCGCTGATCTGCCGCATCGGCTGGCAGGGCTGGCCGCAGATCTACCTGCAGGTGCGCAAGCGCGAGCACTTCAGCCGCGACCTGAACACGGGCGCGGTGCACATGACCATCCAGGTGATGACCGACGAGAGCGGGCCGAGCGAGCTCGGTGGCCTGATCCTGGCGCCGGGCTACCGCGGTCACCGCGAGAAGCTCGGTTCGCTGCTCTCCCTGGTTCGATTCCATTTCCTCGGCATGCATCGCGCGCACTTCCAGGACCGCATCCTGGCGGAGCTGATGGGACCGCTGACGCCCGACAGCCAGACGCTGTTCTGGGAGTTCTTCGGGCGCCGCTTCATCAACCTGAGCTACAAGGAAGCCGACGCCTTCTGCCAGCACAGCAAGGAATTCATGGTGAGCCTCCTTCCCAAGGAGGAGATCTACGCCAGCACGCTGCCGCCGGAAGCGCGCAACCTGATCGGCAAGGTCGGCGAGGAGACGCGCCCCGCGCGCGCCATGCTGGAAAAGCAGGGCTTCACGTACCACGATCGCTGCGATCCGTTCGACGGCGGCCCGTACCTGGAGGCGATGGTGGATTCCGTGCCGCTGGTGCAGGCAACGCGTCGCGCGGTGCTTTCCGCCGGCGAGGATGGCCTGGACAAGGTGGGTTTCGTGAGCTGTGCCGCGAGCCGCGCGCTTGGGTTCCGCGCGCTGCGTTCGCGCTACGCGATGGAGGGCGGCGCGGTGCGCCTGCCCAGGGAATCCGCGGCCGCGATCGGCGCCAACGTCGGCGACGAGGTCGGCGTGACGGCGCTCGGGCAGGGCGCATGAGCATGACGCAGGACATCGTTTCGTTCGATCCGGCGCGGCCCTCCGTGGAGGTGTCGCGCGTGCGCGTGGATGCAGGTGCCGTGGATGCTGCGGTTCGCGCGGCGCGCGCGGCGTTCCCGGCGTGGAGCGCGCGCAGCATGGACGAGCACGCGGTGCTGCTCGAGGCGTGGTCCGCGACGTGTGCGCGCCATGCGGAGCGCATTGCCGTGGCCATCATGCGCGAGACCGGCAAGGTGCTCGCCGAGGCACGGCAGGAAGCGGCGCTGCTTTCGGACAAGGTGACCGTGACGCTCGAGGAGCGCGTGCGCGCGCGGGTGACCGGCTACGAGTTCCCGGCGAACGCCACGCGGACCAACCGGTGCTCGTACCGACCGTTCGGCGTGATGGCGGTGATCGGGCCGTTCAACTTCCCGGCGCACCTGCCCAACGGGCATTGGGTGCCGGCGCTCCTGGCGGGGAACACCGTGGTGTTCAAGCCGAGCGAGAAGGCCCCGGGCGTCGGCGCGCTGCTGGCGGAGCTGATGGCCGAGGCGGGCATGCCCGCGGGCGTCTTCAACCTGGTGCAGGGCCGCGGCGATGCGGCGGCGGCGCTGGTGGAGCACGCGGACGTGGACGGCGTCCTCTTCACGGGAAGCTGGCCCGTGGGGCGACGGATCATGGAGCGAAACCTCGACCGGCCGGGTCGGATGGTGGCGCTCGAGATGGGCGGGAGCAACCCGGCCATCGTGATGGATGACGCGGACCTCAGGCAGGCGGTGATCGAGTGCGTGCGCTGCGCGTTCATCACCACCGGGCAGCGGTGCACGTGCACGCGGCGCGTGGTGGTGCACCGTGCGGTGGCGGAGCGGTTCATCGCCGCGTTCGTGGAGTGCGCGCGCACGCTCACGGTTGGTGCGGGCGATGCCGAGCCGGCACCGTTCATGGGCCCGCTCGTGAGCCGCGAGGCGCGCGATGCGGCGCTGGCGTTCCAGGCGGAGTGCGTGGCGCGCGGCGAGCATGTGCTGCTGGAATCGTGCGCGCCCGCGGGCGATGGATGGTTCCTCACGCCCGGCGTGGTGCGGGCGGTGCGCTTCGAGCGTGCGACCGACCGCGAGGTGTTCGGGCCGGTGGTGCGGATTGCGGTGGCGGAAGACCTGCAGGACGCGATCGTGCAGGCGAACGCGACGGAATTTGGCTTGGCAGCAAGCATCTTCACGCGCAGCGAGGCGAACGTGGCGGCCGCGATGGCGGGCCTGCGCGCCGGCTGCATCAATGTCAACTGCGGCACGGCGGGCGCGAGCGGGAAGCTTCCCTTCGGTGGCCTCGGCCGCAGCGGCAACCTGCGCCCCGCGGGTGCGGCGATGATCGATGTGTGCGCGTACCCGGTGGCCACCATGGCCGAGCAGGGCAGCGCGGCGACCGTGGCGCCGGGCATGACTGCCCCGAACGCCGTGTGACCGAAATCCGTACCCGGTTACATATGCACCAATTCGAAATTGGTGCCGGGTTACATTTGCACCAGTTTGCCCGAATTGGTGCATATGTAACCGGGTACGGATTTCATAGGATTCATGGCTCGTGACCGCCGCTCCCCACTATGCCATCGTGGTTCCTGCCTGGAACGAGGAGGCGATCATCGGCCAGACCGTGGGGCAGCTCCGCACCATTGCGGAGAACCTTGGCAGGCCGTACGAACTGGTGGTAGTTGACGATGCCAGCAGCGACCGCACCGCGGAGATCGCCACCGCCGCCGGGGCGCGCGTGGTTCGCGTCGAAAAGCGGCAGATTGCCGCCGTCCGCAATGCCGGCGCGCGTGCCACCACGGCACCCTCGCTGGTCTTCTGCGATGCGGACACGTGGATACCGGAGACCGTGCTTCGACATGCGCTCCTGGAACTGGACCGCGGCGCGGTGGGCGGCGGTGCGCGCGTGGCGTTCGACGGCAAGGGCCATGCCTTCGCCGAGGCGTTCTTCGAGGCGTTCAAGGTGCTCTGGTATTCGCAGGAACTGGCGGCCGGCTGCTTCGTCTTCGCACGCCGCGATGCGTTCGAGGCGGTGGGCGGCTTTGACGAGCAGTGGTTTGCCGGCGAGGAATACTGGCTGAGCAAGGCGCTCAAGGAGCGGGGGCGCTTCGCGTTCCTCCGCGAGGAGGTGGTCAGCAGCGCGCGCAAGCAGCGCTCGGGCGCCGGCGCGCGCATGATGTTCACGCTGATGGGGCTGACGGTGCTCTTTGCGTTCGGCCGCACCAAGCCGCTGCAATCGCGCCAGAAGCTCGGCTTCTGGTACGACGGCAAGCGCGAGGGAAAGCCGATCGACCTCGGCTGACGGTCACTGCTTCGAGCGTCGCGAGACGATTGCCGCGAGGATTGCCACAGCCGCGCCGATGCCGACGGTGAACAGTGACACGGATCCGTCTTCTGTGGATTCCGGCGCCGCAAGCGCATCGTCTGAGTCCACGGCGACTGCGTCATGCCCGGCATCCGAGTCCACGCCCTTGTTGCGCGCATTCTTCAATTGCGCCCCGCCGGCCGCCTGCAGCGCCGGATCGCCGTAGATCACCGCGGAGAGTGCGGCAACGGCGCGGTCCTCGCGCGACGCGGGCATCCAGGCAAAGAGATCGCCCTCGGCCGCGTGCCAGAAGTGCGCGCGGCTGGTCTCGACCGCCAATCCCAGCGAGCGACCATCGGCAAGCTGCAACGGCAGGTCCTGCATGGCGGCCAGCGCCGGGCCCATGGGAGACACGGCGACATCGGCCGTGAAACCCGCCACCGCACTCGCCTGCTGCCACGCGAAGAGGTCGGCGATGTCCGGGTTGTCCGCGCGCGCAAACTGCGGGACGTACGCGATCACGATGGATGACGCGCCCGCGGCGCCCGGCGCGGCGTTTGCCTGCGGGGAAGGTGCCTGGGACGCCGGATCGGTACGCAGGATCCAGCGAATGCCGCGCGGCCCGCCCAGGCCGTCAAGCGGCTCGTACTGCGAACCGGCCGCAATCACCATGGACGGCCGTGCGGTACCGCCGTCCTTCGTCCATGCGCCCTGGAAACCGTCGGCGCTGCCGTCGCAGCTGCCGCCGCGACCGCGCAGCGAGGCGGACCAGCCGCGCTTCTGGAGTTCCCTCCGTACCGTCGCCATCGGCCACGCGTACGCGGTGCCGCTGGCGCCAAGGAGCGCGGTGCCGGTGGGCGCCGCACTGCTCGCATCATGCGCGAGCGTCGCGCGCGCGGCGGCGGCCACCAGCCGCGCATCGTCGAACGGAATGCGCCCGACCGTGCGCGCGGGCATGCCGGCGAGCGCGGACTGCCATTGGCTGCGCGCCACGGAACGCCCGTCCACGGCGGCCTCGTTCGTCAGCAGCCAGTCGGTGGAGATGGGCGCCTTGACGCCCTCGAAGTTCCACGGACCCATCGCGATGGTGGAGGGCGACCCCACCACCAGGAGATGCTCATCCATCGCAGTGCCGTGCGGCAGCTTGGCCAGCGAGGCACGCAGCGATTCCAGGCGCGATTGCGCCGTGCCGGCGGCGGCGTCGAACTCCACCACCTGCACCGCGAATCGATCACCGCGCGCGCGGATCAATGCGTCCACCTCGGGAAGCGCGCGCAGCGACGACGGGACCGCGATGGTCCAGTGCGCCTTCGTTGCGGGCGGCGGATTGCCGTGGACATGCGGCTGCGTCGATGCGCAGCCGGCCGCGGCCAATGCCGCCAGCGCCAGCGCGTACGGGGTGTGGTTCATCGGGTTCAGGACTCCAGGCCGATCTGCTTGTCGAGCCACGCCGGAACCTGCTCGATGTTGAGCTTCTCCTGCTGCTGCGTGTCGCGGTGACGCACGGTGACGGTCTGCGCGGAGAGCGTCTCGCTGTCGATGGTGATGCAGTACGGCGTACCGGCCTCGTCCATGCGGGCGTAGCGCTTGCCGATCGACTGCTTCTCGTCGAACTCCACCACGTGCTTCTTGCGCAGCGTGCGGAAGAGCTTCTCGCCGATCTCCGGCATGCCTTCCTTGTTCACCAGCGGGAAGATGCCCGCCTTCACCGGCGCCATGCGCGGGTGGAACTTCATGAAGACGCCGCTCGGACGGCTCGGATCCGGCGTGTATGCCTCGCAGAGCAGGGCGAGCGTGCCGCGGTCGGCGCCGGCGGACGGCTCGATCACGTGCGGGAAGTAGCGCTCGTTCTTCGCCTGGTCGAAGTACTTGGCCTTGTCGTTCTTGCCGCTGTGCGTGGCGTGCGCGCGCAGGTCGAAGTCGGCGCGGTGGGCGACGCCCTCCAGCTCGCCGTAGCCCGGCGCGCTGAACGGGAAGCGGTACTCGATGTCGCTGGTGCCGGCGCCTTCCTTGGCGTAGTGCGCCAGCTCGTCGCGGTCGTGCTCGCGCAGCTGCAGGTTGGAGCTGGTGAGGCCGATCGACTGCCACCAGCCGAAGCGCCAGTCGCGCCACCAGGAGTACCACTGGTTGGCCTCGCTGGGGTGGATGAAGAACTCGATCTCCATCTGCTCGAACTCGCGGCTGCGGAAGGTGAAGTTGCGCGGCGTGACCTCGTTGCGGAACGCCTTGCCGATCTGCGCGATGCCGAAGGGCACCTTCACGCGCGTCGAATCCACCACGTTCTGGAAGTTGACGAAGATGCCCTGCGCGGTCTCGGGGCGGAGGTATGCCTTCGAGTCGTCGTCGCGGACTGCACCGCAGTGCGTCTCGAACATCAGGTTGAACATGCGCGGCTCGGTGAGCGAGCCCGGCTCCGGCGCATCCGGCCCGACGGTGCGGGTGCGCTCGTCGGCGCTGATCGACGTGAAGGGGCGGAGCAGGTGCCGGATCGGGTCCGGCGCATCGCACTTCTCGTACTTGCACAGGGCCTTCATGGCCTTCGTGCGCGCGACGTCGTCGCCTTCGACGAACGCCCACAGGCGCGCGCCGGCATCGGACGCACCGAGCACCACCAGGTGGTCGGCGCGGTAGCGCGCCTTGCTGGCGCGGCAGTCGACCATGGGGTCGTTGAAGCCGCCCACGTGCCCGGAAGCCACCCAGACCTTGGGGTTCATGATGATGGTGCAGTCGAGGCCGACGATGTCGACCGGCTGGCCGAAGGGCCCGATGAGCTCCCGCTGCACCACGTCCTGCCACCACGCGTTCTTCAGGTTGCGCTTGAGCTCGGTGCCCAGCGGCCCGTAATCCCAGAAGCCGTTGATGCCGCCGTAGATCTCCGAGGACTGGAAGACGAAGCCCCGGCGGCGGCAGAGGGAGACGATCTGCTCCATGCTCTTGGTGGCGGGGACTTCGGAGGGGCTGCCGGCGGCGGTGGGTTCGGACATGGGGCGGGCATTGTAGGAAACCGCTCCTCGCGCCGGACTAGCATTGCCGCCCCCATGGCCAAGCGAAAGACCACCTCCGGCAGCGCATCACGCGCCCGCGCCTCCGCCCGCACCCGTTCCGCCGCCAGCCGTTCGCGCCGACCGATCACGCCCGAGGACCTGCTGTGCCTCGTGGGCGTCGGCGACACGCAGATGGCTCCCGATGGCCGCAGCGTGCTCTTCACGCGCAAGGTGGTCAATGCCAAGAATGCCTACGAGACCTCGGTGTGGGTGGCCGACGCCGACGGCGCACGCGCACCGCGTGCCCTGACCACGGGCCCGAAGGACGGCCTCGGCCGCTGGAACCCGGACGCCTCGCGCGTGGCGTTCATCCGCAACGACGCGAAGGCCGCGCCCCGCATCATGGTGGTGGAGGCCAAGGGCGGCAAGGCACACGAACTCCTCGAGATGCCGCACGGCACCGTGCGCGACTTCGGATGGAGCCCCTGCGGCCGCCGCATCGCGTTCAGCTTCCGCGCCACCGCGGAGGAGTGGACGCCCGAGGCGAAGAAGCATCGTGAGGAGCACGGGCTCTCGAACCCGCCGCGCGCCATCGACGATGTCTGGTATCGCCTCGATGGCGACGGTTACTTCGGCGCGGAGCGCTTCGAGCTCTACGTGCTCGACATCGAGCGCGGCGCACTCGACTGCGTCTTCGACCGCGACACGCTCGGGAACTTCTCCTGGGACTGGGCGCCGGACGGAAGCGCGCTGGTCATCGCCGCCAACGACCACCCGCGCGCCTCGTGGAATCCAGGCGAAACCGAGCTGTTCGTGGTGAGTTTGGGCGATCGCGGCAAGCACGTCCTTTCCAAGATCCCGGGCCTTGCCAAGGGCCCGAAGTCGCAGCCGCGCTGGAGCCCGGACGGGATGCGCATCGCGTGGGCGGGTCGCACCGGTCCGGACGGCATGTACGGCACCGGCAACGTGGAGCTCTTCGTCCATGAGTTCCAGGCGAAGCGCACGCACTGCCTCACCGCCAAGACCGACCTCTGCCTGATGGCCGCCACGCTCAGCGATTCGGGCGACCCGGCGTTCGAGCCGCAGCTGCGTTGGTTCCCCGACGGCACCGCGCTCTTCTTCCGCGCCGGCTGGCACGGGAGCGGACGCATCGCGAGCATCCCGTCGCATGGCGGCGAGGTGGCGTTCCACACGGAGCCGGGCGCCGAGTTCAACATGGGCACGTTCAGCGCCGACGGCTGGCGCCTCTCGTGCATCCGTTCGAGCCCGCTCGAGCCCGCCGAGGTGCATGTGCTGGAAGTGGAGCGCAGCGTCTTCCCGATGAACCGCGTCACCGCCTTCAACGATGCGCTGGTGGCGGAGCTCGAGCTGGTGGCGCCGGAAGAGCGCTGGCTCACCGCCAAGGACGGTCACAAGGTGCAGTGCTGGACCATGCGGCCGCACCGCGCCAAGGGCAAGCTGCCGGCGATCCTCGAAGTGCACGGCGGTCCGCACGCGCAGTACGGGCTCACGTTCTTCCATGAATTCCAGCTCCTCTGCGCGCAGGGCTACGAGGTGTGGTTCTCCAACCCGCGCGGCTCCAAGGGCTATGGCATGAAGCACACCGCGGCCATCCGCGGCGCGTGGGGCACCAAGGACTGGGTGGACGTGCAGGCGGTGCTCGCCGCCATGCGCCGCGAGAAGGGCATCGACGCGAAGCGCATCGGCATCATGGGCGGGAGCTACGGCGGCTACATGACCAACTGGGCCGTGGCGCATGACCACGGGTTCCGCGCGGCCATCACCGATCGCTGCGTGAGCAACCTGGTGAGCCACGCCGGCAACAGCGATCATCCCGAGGTGCCGAACAAGTACTGGAAGGGCGCGGCGTTCACCGATCCGCGAGCGATGTGGAAGTCGAGCCCGATCGCCCATTTCGGCAACGTGCGCACGCCGATGCTCATCATCCACTCCGAGGGCGACCTCCGCTGCAACGTGGAGCAGTCCGAGCAGGTGCACACGGCGCTCTGCACGCAGGGCGTGCCGACACGCTTCGTGCGCTACCCGAAGGAGACGAGCCACGGCATGAGCCGCGCTGGCCCGCCGGACCTGCGGATCCACCGCCTGAAGGAGATCCTGGGCTGGTGGGGGCGTTGGATGAAGTGAGCCATTCCTCGGTGGGAATGCCTCGGTTTGCACTGGACTGCTTGCCTACACTTTCGAAATGCCAGACCACAAGCCAACCCCCGAACAGGCGATGGACCATGTCCGCGCGATCCTCCGCTTCATCGGCGAGGATCCTGAGCGCGAGGGCCTGGTCGACACGCCCAAGCGCGTCGTGAAGGCGATGAACGAGCACTTCTGGGGCTACGGCGCCGACCCGATCGAGCCGCTCTCGCGGACCTTCAGCGAGGTGGAGGGCTACGACGAGCTGGTGCTCCTCTCGAACATCCAGGTGCACAGCCACTGCGAGCACCACATGGTGCCGTTCGTGGGCGTGGCGCACGTGGGCTACATCCCGAACGGCCGCGTGGTGGGGCTGTCGAAGCTCGCGCGCGTGGTGGACATCTTCTCGAAGCGCCTGCAGGTGCAGGAGAAGCTCACCGCGCAGATCGCGGGTGCCATCCATGACACGCTCAAGCCAACGGCCGTGGGCGTGGTGATCCAGGCCCGGCACTTCTGCATGTGCTATCGCGGCGTGCAGCAGCCGAACGCCATCACCACCACCAGCAAGCTGTTCGGATCATTCCTGACGAACCCCGCGTCGCGCGCCGAGTTCTTCCAGCTGATCGGCTCCACGCGGGGCGCGGAGCCGGCGTGAACCGCATCGGGCTCGACATCGGCGGTACCAAGGCCGAGGTGCTGGCCTTGCGCGCCGATGGGACCGAGGCACTGCGTACGCGCGTGGCGAGCCCGCGGGAGTATCCGGCGCTGGTCGACGCTGTGGCAGGTTTGGTGGCGCAGGCCGACGCGGCGCTCGGGGGTGCGGGGCGCGCACCGGTGGGGATCGGTGCCCCCGGAAGCCCGAACCCGCAGACCGGGCTGCATCGCAATTCGAACCTCCTGTGCATGAATGGCCGCCCGTTCGCGGCGGACATCGCCACGCGCCTGGCCCGCCCGGTGCGCGTGACGAACGACGCCAATTGCCTGGCCCTGAGCGAGGCCATCGACGGCGCCGCCGCGGGGCAGGGCGACGTGGTCTTCGGCGTGATCCTCGGCACCGGCGTCGGCGGCGGCGTGGTGGTCCGCGGCGACGTGGTCGACGGCCGCAACGGCATCGCCGGCGAATGGGGGCACAATCCGCTGCCCGGGCTCGGCGACGCAGAGGCGGCGGCGCATCGCTGCTACTGCGGGAAGCTTGGGTGCCTGGAGCAGTTCCTCTCGGGCCCGGCGCTCGAGCGAAGGTATGCACACGCGTCCGGAACGCAATGGGCGCTTGCGGACATCGCCGTGCGCGCGGCCGCCGGCACCGACCCGCACGCCGTGGCCACGCTCGACTGGTTCGTCCACGCGCTGGCGCGCAGCCTGTCGGTGGTGGTGAACATCATCGACCCGCACGCGATCGTCCTCGGCGGCGGCGTGAGCAACATCCCGGGTCTCGCGGCGCGCGTGCAGGCAGTGCTGCCAGCGCTCGTCTTCAGCGATGAGTGCCGCACGCCGGTGCTGCGCGCCGAGCACGGCGATTCGAGCGGGATCCGCGGAGCGGCGATGCTCGGCGCGATCCGGTAAACCGGGGCCGTGTTACATATGCACCATTTGCGTGCCGCAAATGGTGCATATGTAACACGGCACCGATTTCAGACCGTCACCTCGCGTCCCTCGGCGCTCGAGCGGTAGACCGCGTCCAGGATGCTCTGCACCCGGCGGCCCGCCGCGGCATCCGCGTGCGCCGGCGTCCCATGCTCGGCCAGTGCCTTGAACATGCGGTATTGCTCGTCCCAGGCGTCGTGCTCCACGTTGCCGGAGGCGAATTCGGGCGTCAGGTCCGCCACCTTGCCGCCGGCCTCGGTGGCGATGGTGAACTGCTTGCCGAAGATCGGGAAGAAGCAGCCGCCCTTGTCGCCGAAGACGGTGATGCCGTTGGGCATGTGCTTCTCGTCCACGTTCATGGCCCAGGTCACGTTGGCCTCGATGGTCAGCCCGCCCGCACAGCGGATGAGGGCCGTCGCGTGGTCCTCCACGTCGCAGGTGCCGTCGAACTTCGGCGGGCCGGCCCACATGTTGGTGTGGACGTAGTCCTCCATGCGCCGGCCGAAGTTGGCGTAGGTGGCACCGCTCACGCGCTCGGGCGCGGGGCTTCCCGCGAGGAACAGCGAGAGGTCGATGACATGCACGCCGAGGTCGATGAGCGGACCGCCGCCCGACATGGCCTTGGTGGTGAACCAGCCGCCCAGGCCCGGCACGCCGCGCCGGCGGTAGAGGCTGCACTTGATGTGGTAGATCCTGCCGAACGTGCCCGCATCGATGAAGTGCTTCACGTTCCGGCTCGCCGGCGTGCCGCGCGAGACGAAACCCATCTGCAGGCGGCCCTTGGTGCGCTCGAGCGTCTTGATGATGGTGTCGCACTCGGCCACGTTCAGGGCCATGGGCTTCTCCAGGAAGACGGTCTTGCCGGCTTCCAGCGCCTCGCAGGCCACGGTGGCGTGGTCGACGTTGGGCACCGCCACCACCACCGCGTCCACCTCCTTCATGGAGAGGAGCTCCTTGATGGAGCCGCAGACCCGCGCGCCGCCGTGCTTCTTGCCGAATGCCTCGCCCTTGGAGGGATTCACGTCCCAGCAGCCGGCGATGGGGATGCCGGCGCGGGTTGCCGTGTCCGCGTGGACGTTTCCGATCGCTCCAGCTCCGATGATTCCGAGGGTCATGGCCATCGGGGCAGGGTAGCGCCGCCGCTCGCCGCCGTGCGCCCGCGGCGGGCCCACGCTTGTTGCGCGGAACTCCCCACGGGCGCGCCCGCGCTGCGTACGATTCGCCCATGCCAAGACCACGGACGGTCATCGTCGGAGCCGGCATCGTCGGGCTCGCCACCGCCTACTTCCTCGCCCGCGCAGGGCGCGAGGTCATCGTCCTCGACCGCGAGGAGATCGGCGAGGGCGCCAGCTGCGGCAACGCGGGGCTCCTCTCGATTGGCCACTATCCGCTCACGCGCCCGGGCGTCAGCTGGCGCGGCATCAAGTGGATGTTCGACCGCAACGCGCCGCTCTTCATCCGCCCGCGGCCGGACGCGGACCTCATCTCCTGGCTCTGGACCTTCCACCGCCACTGCAACAAGCCGTGGCTCGACCGCTGCATGAACGAGCTCTGCGCGATGGGCTTCCCCACGCTCGAACTCTTCGAGGAGATCATCGCCGCCGAGGGGATCGACTGCGACTACCGCCGCGACGGCTGGCTGGACGTGGTGATGGACCCCGCCAACCTCCCGCACGCCGAGGCGGAGGCGCAGTCGCTGGTGCCGCACGGCTACGCCTACACCATGCTGACGGGCGACGAGCTCCGCGCCCGCAGCCCCTGCTTCACCGACGAGGTGGCCGGCGCCGTCTGGTACCGCGACAGCGCGCACTGCAACCCGGCGGACTTCATGCTGGGCCTGGGCGCGGCGTGCGCCAAGATGGGCGTCGAGATCCGCACCTCCGTGGATGTCGCGGGCCTCGAGCGCGACCGCCACGGCCGCGCGTCCGGTGTGCACAGCACGCAGGGCGAGACGTTCGAGGGCTCCGACGTGGTCATCGCCGCCGGCGTCTGGAGCGGGGCACTGTCCGAACAGCTGGGCCTCGACATCCCCATGCAGGGTGCGCGCGGCTACCACCTCCAGTACGAGGGGATCCCGCAGCTGCCGTTCACGGGCTGCGTCCTGCACGAGACGTTCGTGGCGGTCACGCCCATGCGCGAGCAGTTGCGCCTGGCGGGCACGCTCGAGATCCAGCCGCTTGGCCGGCCGTGGATGCGCAATCGCCTCGAGATGCTCCCGCGCGGGGCGAACCGCTACATCAAGGACATCCAGCAGGGGCGCGTGGTGGCCGAGTGGGCCGGCTATCGCCCGTGCACTTCGGACGGCATGCCGGTGATCGGCGCGGTGCCCGGCACCCCCGGCCTCTTCATCGGCACGGGCCACGCGATGATGGGCATGACGCTCGG
>CAMBSR010000007.1 GCA_945870475.1 Phycisphaera mikurensis NBRC 102666 | reverse complement strand
CCCGAGCAGGTGCGCGCCATCCCGGCACTTGCGCGCACGGCGGCGAAGGAGCCTGTGCCCATGGTGATGCCCTTCCCCGGAGGAAAGGTCATGGGAGCGACCGTCAGCCCCGCGCCCACTCCGGCGGCACCTGCCCCGAAGTCGCCGTGATGCGGCTGTGGATGCCGCCGCGGCCCTTCCACTCGGTGATCACCTGCATCCACTTCGGCTGCATGGCCGTGGCCAGGTCGTCGCGCATGCGGTTGGTGACCGCCTCGTAGAAGATGCCCTCGTTGCGGAAGCTCTGGTGGTAGAGCTTGAGGCTCTTCAGCTCCACGCACACCTTCGCAGGCTGGTAGCGCAGGATGATCCGGCCGAAGTCCGGGTGGCCCGTCTTGGGGCACGTGGAGGTGAATTCCTCGTTCACGTGCTCGATGATGAACGGCGTGTCCGAGGGGGCGGGAAAGCACTCGAGGAGCTTCGGGTCAGGCATGGCGGAAGGGTATGCGCTGGGCGCGCCGCGCGTCAGGGCGCGTAGGTGCGGAGGAGCTTCTCCACCTGCGGCTGGGCCGATTCCACTTCCAGGCTGCGCTCGAAGGCGTGGCGGGCCTCCTCGCGCGCGGTGCCGTCGAGGCGGTCGCTCAGGAGCCAGGAGTTGAGCGCGCAGACGCCGAGGCCGTTCCACGCCTTGATGCTGCGCGGGTCCTGCTCGGTGGCGCGGCGGTAGGCCACGATCGATCGGTCGTAGTCGCCGGCGCGGAACGAGAGCCACGCGGACCGCTCGCTGGCAGCGGCCGATGGCCAGCGCCGTGCGAACTCGCCGGCGGCGCTCGCGGCCTCGGAATAGCGAAGCTCTGCCGTGTACGCGGCGATCAGTCCGTCCATGGTGCCCTCGGCCACCTCGCCGAGCGCCACGGCTTCCTCGAATGCGGCGCTGGCCTCCGAGGCGCGGCCGGACACCAGGTAGGCGCGGCCCACGCGCGTCCACGTCTCGGAATCGGCGCCGGCATCGGCGGCCAGGCGCTCGAGGAACGGAATGGCGGCGGCCTGCTGGTTGGTGCGCTCGAGCGAATCGGCCAGCCCCTGCACGCCGCGCAGGTCGGAGGGGTTCAGCACCAGCACCTTGCGGTAGCACGTGACGGCTTCGTCGTCGCGGCCGGCGGCGGCGTGCGTACGGCCGAGGCCGAGGTACGCCTCGACGTTCTTCGGGTCGGCGACGATGGCCGCCTCGTAGGCGCGCTGGGCGGCGCGGAGGTCGCCCTGCTGCAGGGTCATAGCGCCGGCGCCCACCTGCGCAGACGCGAGGCGCGGGTTCTCGGCGATGAGCGCGCGGAAGTCGTTGAGGGCCTCCTGGTAGTCACCGCGCTGCGCCACGTCCTGGGCCTTGCGCAGGCGCTCGGCCTCCTCGGGCGTGGGCGCGAGTGCACCGTGGCGCGCAGCCATGATCTCGGCGTCGGGCTTCGCCCACGGGCGGCAACCGCCGAGCGCGGGGAGCAGCACGCAGGCCAGGAATGCCACGGACAGCGCGCGCAGCCACGCCGCGTTGGCGCGGTCGGGATCGCGGCCGCGGAGCTTCCCTTCCTTGGGCGTCTCCATGATCATCGGGACGTCCTTGAAGGCGCGGGCATGCGCGATCGCTGCGAATGCCGCCGTGCCGCAGGCGCCGGTACCGAGGTGCTCGTGCCGATCGAGGTGCGAGCCGAGCGCGCCCTTGGAATCGTTGAGATGGAAGACGCGGATGTGTTCCTTGCCGACGACCGACTCGAACCGCTGCCAGAAGGCCTTGGCCGCCGCGGCCGTGGACATGTCGTGCCCGAAGGCCGTGGCGTGGCAGGTGTCGAAGCAGAACGCGACGCGTTCCGGATCCTTGACGGAATCGCGGATGCGCGCGAGGTGCTCGAGCGGGCCGCCGAGGTTGGTGCCGCTGCCGACGGTGTTCTCGATGCACGTCACCGTGGCGTAGCCCTTCGTTGCGCGATGGATGGCGTCGAGCTCGGCGGCCAGGCGCTTGATGCCGGCGGCCTCGTCCTTGGTGTCACGTGCGGTGCCGAGGTGCGCGCCCGGGTGCATCACGCACGACGGGATGCCCAGGCGCTCGCAGCGCTCGGTCTCCTCGATCTGCAGCGCACGGCTCTTGGCGCGAGATGCAGCATCGGGCGATGCCAGGTTCACCAGGTAGCTGTTGTGGCTCACCAGGCGGCGCTCGGGGTGACGGTCCCAGCCGGCGGCCTTCACGGCGGCGCGGAAGGAGGCCACTTCGTCGTCCGCCAGTGGCTTCACCTTCCACTGGCGCTGGTTCTTGGTGAACACCTGCACGCAGTCGAGGCCGAGGCGCACGGCCGCCTCCACTGCCAGGTGCATCCCGCCCGCGATGCTCAGGTGGCTGCCAACGAGCATCAGCCGCAGCCCGCGGGGATTCCCGCCTCGGGGGATGACGGAGCGCTGCTCGCCGCGGCAGCCGCGGGCGACTCGCGCGCCACCAGCTCGGCAGCGGCGCGGGCCGCGTTCGCCGCCTGCACGCGAAGCTCGGGGACTGCCGTCGATTCCCACAGGTCGCCGCGCCGCAGCGCGCCGACGAGAAGCAGGCGCTCGTCCGCCGTGCCGTGGCTGTCAAGGAGACGGCCATCGGCGTCGCAGCGCAGGCCCAGGCCGACCTCGTCGGCGGAAGCGAGCCCGGAGCGCAACAGCGAGCTGAGCATCGGGTCGACGGTGTCGCGCACGCTCATGCCGGGGCCGATGCAGTTGAAGACGCGCGCGACGCGATACGCATGCACCTTGCCGCCCGCCGAGCGGATCTCCGCATCGATGGCGCCTTGTGGAGCGGGCCGCAGCGCGGCAAGGTCCCCGTGCTCGAGCGTCAGCGTGCCGGCCGCCAGCTGCGCCTCCATGTCGGCAAGCACCTGCCTGGGGGCCCGGTGGCGGTGGATTTCCCAGAGCGCGCGCGCAGTGCGGAGGAATCGGCGCCGCTCCTGCACGGACCACGACTTCCAGATGGCGGTGACGTGCGGGCGGATGGAGTCGAGCGCCACCTGCCACGACATGCCCGCGGCCATGCGCTCGCGCGCTGCCTTGCGGAGCGCGGCGAGGACGCGCGTCGGTCCGCCGGTAAAGTGCTCGAGAGGCAGCGCGAGCGGCGACTCGCCGGGTGCCGCGTGCGGGAGCGGCAGGCGCCCGTGGCGCGACACCATGCGGATGAGGCCGCGATGGCCGGCACGGCGCAGGCCCTGCACGACGTCGATGGCGGTCAGGCCGCTGCCGACGACCAGGACTTCCACGGCTTGGTCCGGGAGCGTGAATGCCCCCGGTTCCCAGGGGTTCGCAACGAGCGCCAGCCGGGAGACGCCATGGTCGACGCGCGCCCACGGCGCACGCGACGGCGGCAGGCCGGGAGCGATCACCACCGAGCGCGCCACCGTGGCGCGGCCGGAAGCAAGCATCAGTTCCACGCCAGAGGGCATCTGCTCAACGTGCACCACGGAATCTCGCACCAGGCAGACGCGCGCACCGGACCGGGCGATCTCGCCGGCCACCGTCTCGACGAGGTACTCGCCGAACAGCATGCGGGGCGCAAAGTCATGCCCGGCGAACTCGCCGGGTCGATGCGCGTCAAGCCAGCGCTGGAAGGCCCCATGGTCATCCGGGAACGCTCCCATGCGGGCCACGGGAACGTTGAGGAGGTGCCCATGGTCGCAGCCGCCGTAGGCGATGCCCGGGCGCGGCAGCGGACGACGCTCGATCACCGCGAATCGCCCGCCGGGCAGTGCGCGGCAGAGGTGGACGAGCGTCATGAGGCCGCTGAAACCACCACCCACGACGGTGACGTCGGTGTCGGCGGGAACCACGTCGGACCACGCGGGAAGTTGGGGAGCGGTGCTGGTCATCGGTGGAGTCGGTGCCGTCGTAGTGAGTTGGAATCGTGCGTCAGACCATGCGCGAACCCGCGGCCCGCGCCGCGGCGACGATGCGATCGGCGGTGCGCACGGCCGCGAATCCGTCCTCCGCATCCACGAGCGGCCGGCGGCCCGTGCGGATGGCGTCGATGAAGTCCTCGGCCTGCAGCTTGAGCGGTTCGCCGGCATCCACGCCGAGCGGCTCCACCTGCAGGAGATCCAGGAAGTTGAGGTGGCTGAGGTCGGCGCCCTGCTTGAGGAGCTCGCGGACCTCGGAGATCTTGGAGGCGTTGGGACCCTTGCGAGCCACGGTTCCCTTGCGGTCCACGAAGTCGGCGCTGACGTAGGTGTCGTCGCTCATGACGCGGATCTTGCGCTCGGTCTTCATGGCAATGCGGCTGGCCGTGACATTGGCCACGGGCGTGTAGCCGTCGGCCATGCGCGGGAACTCCAGGCGCGCGTTGCAGACGTCCTCGGCCTCGCCAAGCACGCTCACGGCGCTGGCACGCACTTCCACGGGTTCCGCGCCGAAGAGCATGAGGAGGACGTCGATGTCGTGGATCATCATGTCGAGCACCACGCCCACGTCGACGCTGCGGAAGGTCATGGGGCTGACGCGGTCCACTTCCACGAAGCGCGGCACCAGGCCGAGCTTGCGGACGGCCACCATCACCGGGTCGTAGCGCACCACATGGCCCACCTGGAGCATGGCGCCGCTCTTGGCGGCGGCGTCGGCAATGACGCGCGCCTCGGCAGGCGTGGGGGCGAGCGGCTTCTCGATCAGGCAATGCACGCCCGCTGCAAGCAGCTTCTCCGCGGCCGCGCGGTGATGCACGGTGGGCGTGGCGATGGTCACCACATCAACGCCTGCTTCGATGAGTGCGTCCACCTCGGCGTGCCCTGCACCGCCGTACTGGTCGATCACCTGCTGCCGGCGCTCGGCGCTCGAATCGACCACGCCGACGAGATCGCAACCCTCCACCTGCGTCCAGAGGCGCGCATGGTGGCGTCCCATGCGTCCGACGCCGACGACGCCACAACGGAGGGTGGCAGTGCTGGAAGCAGTCATCGTGTCTCCTTCGGCGCACAGGGCGCGTGGGGTTCCGCCGTGGCGGAACGGTGGTTCAGGCAGTGACGAGGACGCGCTCGACGGCGTTGCGGAACATCCGCAGGCCGAGCGGCTCGCCATGGCGCTGGTGCGCCGAGAGTCGGGTCCAGCGCGGGTGCTGGGTCCAGCGCGTGTAGCGCTCGGGGTGCGGCATCAGGCCGAACACCAGGCCGCTGGAGTCGCAGATGCCGGCGATGCGCCGCATGCTGCCGTTGAAGTGATCGTCGGCGTGGTAGCGCACCGCCACCTGGCCGTTGGCTTCCAGCGCATCGAGCAGAGCATCGCTCGCCACGAGCCGGCCTTCGCCGTGCGCGCTGGGCAGCAGGCCGGTGGAGTCGTCGAGCTCAAGCCCCTGCGTCCACACGCAGCGCGTGTCCGCGGGGATCTCGACGCGCGTCCAGATGTCGCGGAACGCGCCGCCCTGGTTCTGCGCGAGCGCCACCGTGGGCGATGCAGCCTCCACGGGCCACGACTCGCCCGCGGCCGGGCCGGGAAGCAGACCTGCCTGCACCGCGATCTGGAAGCCGTTGCACGGGCAGATCATCGGAACGCCGCGCTCGATGGCGGCGGCAAGCGCCGGATAGATGCTCCGGCGGATCAGCGCGCCCATGATGCGGCCGGCGGCGATGTCGTCGCCGAAGCTGAAGCCGCCCGGGAGGCCGATGAGTCGGTAGCCGTCGATGCGCGCCGGGTTGCGCACGAGCTCCGAGAGCAGCACGCACTCGGGCTGCGCACCGGCGTCGCGGAAGCTCTGCGCGAGTTCGAGGTCGCAGTTGATGCCTGCGGCGGTGATGACGAGGGCCTTGGGTGCGTGGTCTGCCATAGTCATCCTCCGGTCGAGGTGTTCCACGCCGAACGCAGCGCGGAGATGGGCGTGGATTCGCGCGGGACGCGGATGCCGACGAGTTCGAGCGTGGGCTCGTCCGTCACCGTGCCGATCACCGCGTGCGGGATGCCGTCGAGGTGCGCCTGCAGGGTGCCGAGCTTCGAGGGCTCGATCTCCAGCAGGTAGCGGTGCGGATCCTCGGCGAACGCGCGGCATTCGTCCGGGACATCGCTGCCGGCAACGGGCACATGCGAGAGGTCGATGCGCGCGCCAAGGCCGCCGGCGAAGCACATCTCGGCAAGGGCCGGCAGCAGGCCGCCCTCGCTCGGGTCGTGCGCCGAACGGACCGCGCCGTGCGCGATGCACGCAGCCACGGCATGCGCGGTGCGCGCGCCGCGCGCGGGATCGACGTCGGGCAGGCGCGTATCGGGGTGGCCGCACGCGCCCAGCATGGCACGGTGGCTTCCGCCCATGCGTGCGCCGGTGGTTCCCACCAGCACCAGCACGTTCCCCGCGGACTTCAGGTCCATGGTGCAGGCGCGCTCCGCGTCCTCCACGATGCCGAAGCCGGAGACGAGGAGCGTCGGCGGGATCATGATGGTGCGCCCGTCCTGCGTGCGGAACTGGTTCTTCAGGCTGTCCTTGCCGCTGATGAACGGCGCGCGGTAGGCGAGCGCGCCGTCGTAGCACGCCTCGGCAGCACGCACCAGCGAGCCCATGTTGCGCGGGTCGTCGCAGGACGGCCAGCAGAAGTTGTCGAGGATGGCGATACGCGCGGGATCCGCACCCACGCAGACCAGGTTGCGCACGCACTCGTCGATGGCCGCGAGGGTCATCGCGTAGGCGTCCGCGCTCCAGCCCGTGGCGAGGCCGTTGCCGATGGCGAGCGCGCGGCGCGAACCAGCCACCGGATGCACCACCGCCGCATCCGACGGACCGCCGGTGCCGACACCGACGAGCGGCTTCACCACGCTCGCGCCCTGCACCTCGTGGTCGTACTGGCGGATGATCCATTCCTTGCTCGCCAGGTTCGGGTGGGCAAGGAGCGCGCACGTGGTGTCGAGGAGCCGCGGCCCCACGCCCGTGCCGTTGCCCGCGGCGGGCACCTGCGCGGCGCTCCACGCGGCATCCCACACCGCCTCGCGCGTGGGCATCGGGACGCCCTCATGCAGGAAGTGGGTGTCGAGCGAACCGACCTCGGTGCCGTGCCACATCAGGCGGATGGTGCCGTCGGCCGAGCCGAACTCGCCGAGATCACAGAGCTCCACGCCGTGCGCCGCGCAGATGGCGCGCAGGCGGTCCACCTTGGCGGGCGGCACGGAGAGCACCATGCGCTCCTGCGCCTCCGAGATCCAGATCTCCGTGGGGCTCAGGCCGTCGTACTTCACCGGCGCGCGCTCGAGGTGCACCGTGGCGCCGACGTCCTTGCCCATCTCGCCGATGGCGCTCGAGAAGCCGCCTGCGCCGCAGTCGGTGGTGCCGCTGTAGAGCGGGCCGTCCGCCTGGTCGCGCGCGGCGAGCATGGCGTCGAGCATCTTCTTCTCGGTGATGGCGTTGCCGATCTGCACCGCGTGGCTGAATTCCGTGCTGTGGCCGTGCTCCACCTCGGCGCTCGAGAAGGTGGCGCCGTGGATGCCGTCGCGGCCCGTGCGTCCGCCGATGGCCACGATGCGGTCGCCGCGGCGGGTCTCGCCCTTCACCATGGTGCGCGGCATCACGCCGATCACGCCGCAGTAGACGAGCGGGTTGCCCACGTAGCGCGGGTCGAACCACACCGCGCCGTTCACGGTGGGAATGCCCATGCGGTTGCCGTAGTCGCGCACGCCGGCCACCACCTGCGAGAGGATGCGCCGCGGCGGCAGGCAGCCTGCGGGAACGTCGGTACCCGTGAGCGGTGCCACGCAGAAGACGTCGGTGGCGGCGATGGGCTTGGCGCCGAGGCCCGTGCCCATGATGTCGCGGATGCAGCCGCCGATGCCGGTGGCCGCACCGCCGTAGGGCTCGATGGCGCTGGGGCGGTTGTGCGTCTCGCACTTGAAGCAGACGGCATTGTGCTCGTCGAAGGCGATGACGCCCGAGTTGTCGACGAACACCGAGAGGCACCAGTCGATGCGGTCGGCGCGCTTCTCGTCGATGAGCGCAAAGGTGCCTGCGGCCACGGTGCTCTTGAGGAGGTTGCGGATGGTGACGGAGCCGTCGGCCTCGGCGGCATGGCCCGGGCGGCCGGGGGCGGCGCTGGCCGCGAGCGATCGCTGGCCCGCACCCAGGTTGTCCTCGCGGTAGCGCACCGTGCTCTTGAGCGTCTTGTGGACGCAGTGCTCGCTCCAGGTCTGGGCAAGCGTCTCCAGCTCGATCTCCCGCGGTTCGCGGCCGATCCGGCGGTACTCCGCCTGGATGGCGCGCATCTCGTCGAGCGAGAGGAAGAGGTGCGCCTCGCGGCTCAGCTTCTCGAGCTGCGCGTCGGTGAGGTCGCGCACCGGCACCTCGACGATCCGCAGCGAATAGCCGTGGCCTGCGGGGAAGCGCTCGGGGTGCCAGGGCTCGGAGTGGATGCCATGGATGACGGCGTTGGCCAGGGCCTTCTCGCCGATGGTGGCCGCGTCCGACTGCTGCACGCCGCCCAGGTCGTAACGGTCGCCGGTGCGGACCGTGACGGCGGTGCCGAACATGGCGCGCACGGCCGCTTCCACGCTCTCGGCGGCGGGGTCGGTGACGCCCGGCAGCGGGTGGACTTCGATCAACGCATCGAGGCGCGGGCGCACGGTGCCGCGGGCCTGCAGCTCGGCCACCTGCGTCACCGGGTCGGCGAGCAGCTCGTCAGCGATGCGGCGCACCTGGCCCTCGGACAGGTCACCCTCCAGGAGGTAGACGGAGGCATGCTGCGCGGCGCTCGGGCGCGGAAGGCCAAGCGACGCGGCCTGGCGGATGACGGCGTCGGCACGGGGATCCCGCTGGCCGGACTTGGGGCGGACTTCGACGCGGTGAACGGCTGCCATGGGCCCCGAATGATAGGGAATCCGCGGCAGCGAACCGCCGGGCGGAAACCGCGCAATGCCGCTTGGAAACGGGCGAAATGCCCCTCCAAGCCCCGGCAGACCAGGATTCAGAAGATCAGCTGCAGCTGCGTGCGGAACACCACCTCGTTCGCCTGCGAGGGACGCCAGCCGGCATTCACGTCGGCGAACCACGGATTGACCTGGGTGATGGCCCAGCCGAGGTCGGTGGTCCACTTGAGGTCGTGGCCATCGATGTAGTAGTTGGCGCCGATGGTCAGCAGGTTGAGGGGGTCGGGGTCGGCGATGGTGGGATTGAGGCCGCTCAGGTTGCTGTTGCCGCCGCTGATGTAGGCGAATTCGTAACGCGCGAACGCTTCCCACTTGGGCGCAAAGTAGATGGCGCCCTGGAGCTGCGCGGCAAAGATGTTCAGCGTGCCGATGTCCTCGGCCGAGCCACCGGACTGCGCATCTCCGAACGCCGGCTGCAGGGCTCCCGGGGCGTTCACGTTGTTGTAGAACACCGCGCCGTAGACCGACGCACCGCCGTAATTGGCCTGCGCATCGATGGTCGCGGCGAACCACTGGGAAGTCGGGCTGTCCGAACCGGGGGTGCCCTGGTTGGCCTGGTATCCCTGCGACTGCTGGTAGTGAATGCCAAGGCCCGCCAGGAAACCGAACGTCTCCGTCGAGGGGCTGGTGTAGCTGCGGAACTGCTCCCACGTGCCGGCCGGCTTCCAGTCGATGCGGTGCGTGACGCTGAAGACGGCGTTCTGCTCCCAGTACGGGGCGTTCTGCCCGCCGAAGCTGCCGGTGGGCCAGATCTTGTAGCCGTTCGCGCCGTACACCGCGTCGATGTCACCCATCAGGTTGTCCTCGGCGCCGTTGTCGATGGAGAGACGCGAACGGACCTCGTCGCTCTGGTATTCGAGTTCCAGGCCGGTCGTGTAGCCGAGGGCGTAGTGGAAGTCCACCACCGAGCGCGCCGAGGACATCTGGTACTGCTCGAGCACCAGGAAGCCGCGCGAGAACGGCGAGCGGTACTGGCCGGTGCGGACCGACCAGTGATCGTCCATGTTGATGCGGATCCAGGCATCCATCAGCTCGATCTCGCTGAAGTCAGGGCCACCCGGGATGGCAGCCGAGCTGCCGTTCTGGTCGCCCTTGTTGATGTTGGTGGTGACCTGCTCGTAGAAGCGCGCCTTCACCATGTACTGGAAGTCGCGGCTGAACAGGTGGCCGTCGGCCCAGAGCTGGAGGTCCGGGATGTTGAAGCCGTAGCGATTGTCCTTGCGGTCGAACACCGGCTGCGAACCCGCGCTGCTGCTGGTGTTGTAGTTGCCGGTGCGGATGGCGCTCCACGTGAAGCGGCTCTGCACGAAGCCGCCGACGTTCATGCGGAAGCGCCCGTCGCTGCTGCCCAGGAAGAAGCCGTCGTTCCAGCCGGCGGTCATGCCGCCGTCGCTCAGGTTGGCGCGCTGGTCGCTGTCGGCGAGGACGTCGCGGACGATGTCGCGGATCTGTCCGGCGCGCTGCTCGCCGAGCCACTCCTCGCCCTGCTGGCGGTTGAGGTCGGTGACGCGCGCCTCGAGCTCACGGTTGCGGTCCTCGAGGGTGTCGAGGCGCTTCATCAGCTCGTCGACGCTCGGCGCGGGGCGCGCCAGGACGTCGCCCGATGCTGCAGGGTCCGCAGGCGACGCGGATTGCGCCATCGCCACGCCGGACCCGGCAAGGGCGACGGCGGCGGCAAGCGCGGCGCAGGGATGTCCCGGTGTTCGGGGCATGCAGGGACGAATCCTATCTGACAGGGTTCATCGGCCGTGCCCGGCCGACGCCTGCAGCCGGGGGTGCCGATTGGCGAAAATCGGCGGTCTTGCCTTGGCCGGCCAACTCGTCACGGCTTCAGAAGGAGGCCTGCAGCTGGACGGACACCCCGACGTTGTTGTTCGGGTGATCGCCGCCGGAAAGGCCCTGCGGGGGCAGCACGGCAGAGGTGAAGTTGTCGGGGCTGCCGGCAAGCGGAATCATCACGCGACCGGTCAGCTTGAGCGAGGAGCGGTCGATGTACCAGTTCAGCCCGGTGGAGAGCGTGGACTGGATGTCGACCACGTCGGCGATGGCGAAGCTGGCGAATGACTCGACTGCCGGCCCGAGGAACCACCCGCCCTGCACCAGGCCGCCCCACGACTGGCTGCCGCGGGAGGTCCATTGGTCCGCCCAGATGCCCTGCAGGATGAGGTTGGCGCCGCCGAACATGAGCGCCACGTCACCAGTGAGCGCCGAGGGGTTTGCCCCGCCGTCAACGGCGGCGTTGGCCGCGCGACCGTTCTCCATCCGGCCCGCCACGCCGACGAACGCGCCGAACGGCTGGTCGGGGAAGCTGGTCTCGAGGAGGTACTGCTCCCACGTGCCGCACAGCTTCCAGTTGAGCCGGCCCGCCATGGCGATGCTCTGGTTCTCCGCTCCGTCCCAAACGCTCGGCGCGGTGCCGACCTGGTTGCCGAAGCAGGTCTGCCACATCACGGAATCGGTGAGCTGGCCCACGCTCACGCCGGTGGTGAACGCCGCGGTGAACAGCCACTCGATCATCGAGCATTCGCCCATCTGCGTCTGGGCCGTGGAAAACAGGTGGCTTTCATAGGTGAACGGCGTGAAGATGGAGCCCGCCTGCACGTAGAGGCCATCGCCGAGGTGCTTGGTGACGTTCAGGTAGCTCACGCTGGCGGGAGTGCCGTTCACGGACGACGGATCCTGCTGCACCAGCTGCAGGTCCACCGGGTCGTTCCACGCACCGATGCTCAGGCCGATGAGCCAGGTGAGGCCCGGGCCATCGAGGTTTCCGCCGAGGAAGAGCTGCGCGCGACGCACTTCCATGCCCCACGTGGTTTCCGACGAGGGCGTGCGCTCGGCAGCGTCGTAGCCGTTGCTGACGTTGAAGCGCACCTGCGTGAAGCCGAAGGCGTGGACAGTGTGCTGCGCGTCCGCGGATCCCATGAAGAATCCGCGCGATGGGTCGTAGCCCGTGGCGAAGGAATCGCCGGAGCCGGCCCACTGCGTTCGCGCGCTGCTGTCGGACAGGACGTCCGAGACAAGTGCGCGGATCTCTGCGCCGCGGCGCTCGTCGATCCACGCCTCGCCTTGCGCGCGACGGAGGTTCGCAAGATCGGCGCGCATGGCGTCGAGGTCTGCCTGCACGTCATCCGGGGCCGCCGTGTCCGCCAGCAACGCGGCACCCGCGAACGATCGCGCAACGAGCTGGGCGCTCGCGATGGCGACGAACATGGCGTGGCGTGCACTCATCCAGGCGTCAGGCTAGCCGCGGGCAAAAACACATCGGACCCGGCCGAGGCCGGGTCCGATGGAAGGTTCACTTGGTCGTTGCTGCGCTGCAGATGAGGCTGATCCGAGGATCAGAACATCATCTGGAGCTGCCAGACGAACGAGAAGTTGTTGTCTTCGGTGCCGAGACCGATACCGCCGTTGTAACCACGGAGGTTGTCGTTCGTCGAGCTGGTCGAAGACGCGGCTGCGCCGTTGAGCGGAATGATGCCCATCATGGTCATCTTCATGCTGTTCTTGGCGAAGTACCAGTTGGCACCGGCCTGCAGGAAGTTGGTGGTGTCGTTCGTCTGGGCGTACGCCCAGGCGCCGAAGAACTCGAGGTCGTCGGTCACGAACGCGCCGCCCTGGACATTGAAGCCCCAGTTCGAATCGTTGTCGGCATTCGCCGCGCCGGTCGCCCAGAGGAGCTGACCGATGACGTTGAAGCCACCGAACTTCGCCTGCGCGTCAGCCGTGAGGGCAAACGGGTTGTTGCTGTAGTAGTCGCCACCGTTCTGTGCACGGCCGTTCTGCCAGAGCACGCCGCCGCCGACGAGGAGACCGAACTCCTCACCCTTGAAGCTGCTCTCCTTCGAGAACTGCTCCCAGGTACCGGCAACCTTGTACTCCGCGCGACCGGCAACGGCGATGCTCGCGTTGTCGGTGTTGTCCCACTGGTTGACGTACTCGGTCGCGCCAGCGGCGACGACGTTGTACCAACCGCCCTGGACGCGCCACATGTCGGCCTCGTACTTGGCGAGCGCGCCGACCTGCTGGCCTGCGCCCCACTGGTACTCGAAGATCGAGAAGTCACCCATCTGGGTGGAGCCGGCGTTGAAGAGCTGGCTCTCGACCGTCCACGGCACGTTCATCTGGCCGACGCTCACCGAGAAGCCGTTGCCGAACGACTTCGTGATGTTGGCGTAGTACAGGTTGAAGTTCGGGGCGCCGTCAGCGGAGTTGTTGTTGTCGTACGGATCGTTCTGCGCGTCGTACGCGAAGCCGACCAGGTACTTCCAGCTCGGGTCAACGACGTTGCCCGAGAAGTAAGCCTGGGTGCGACGGTTTTCGAAGCCCCACTGGTTGGCATCGTTGCCGTCCGGACCGGTGGTGGTGCTCTGGTACGTGTTGTTCCAGACGAAGCGAACCTGCTCGAGGGCGTTGATCTTCAGCGTGTAGTTGCCATCAGCGCTGGAGAGGAAGAAGCCGTTGTTGTAACCGGCAGTCGCGCCGCCAGCCTGCTGGAAGCTGGAACGGGTGTTGGAGTCGGCCCGGACGTCCTGGACGACGCCGCGGATCTCGTCCGCGCGCTGCTCGGTCAGCCACTGCTCACCCTGATTGCTCTTGAGGGCCGCGATTTCGGCCTTCAGCTCATTGATCTGGGCGGTGGTGTCGTTAGTCGCCTCAACGGCTCCGAAGCTCACGCCGGTGAGCGTGAGGGTCGAGCCCGCGAGGAGCCCAACAAACTTGGTCAGACTCATATGCGTTCGCTCCTTGTATCGGGCCGGGGCTCTGACGTTTCACCCGCGTCCCAGTGACGAAACCCCAATCCAGTGACCCACCAACGCGGTGGACGTAATTGGGCTGCAACCGCTATCGGCCAACGAAGGCTGATTGGTTGAAGGAAGGATCATAGCAAGGTCAAGGCAAGCGTGCGGGGGAATGATCAAAAACCCCTTTGAGAGCGCGGAATCGCGGTTTACGGATTGTCCGCTCGCCCGCCGTCGGCATGGGAAATATTACCTAAACCTTTATGGCGGGATTGTTTAGCAAGCAAATCGGCGGTGGCGCTCTGCATTTCGGTCCGTGCGGCGGTTCGGACCGCCTCCGTACGCCGCCGATGCCCCGGGTCACTGCTCACGGTGGCGCAGCAGCCGTCGGAACCAGGTCAGAACAGCAGCTGCATCTGCGCGCGAATGACGACCTCGCCAACGCCCTGCCCGGTGCTCGTGGAGCGCCAGTTGGCGCCGGCGATCGGCTCTCCGTAGAGACCGTTGGAGAACTGCACCGCGTCGAATGCCCAGCCGCCGTCGAGCGTGAACTTGAGCGAGTTCTTGTTGAAGTAGTAGTTGAAGCCGAGCGTCACGATGTTGAGCGTCTGGTTGCTCAGCGCGGAGTTCACGGAAGAAACCTGCTGGTCGGAGACCACGCGCAGGAATTCGTATCGCGCGATCAGCTCGAGCGCGTCGGTGACGAACACCCCGCCCTGCACCACGGCGCCGTACGAGATGCTGTCCTCGACACCGAGCCCCGTGGCGACGCTGCCGCCGTCGTACAGGTAATTGCCCAGGAATGCGGTCCAGAAGCTCCAGCCGTCGCCGCGCATGTTGAAGTCCGCGGTGTACGAGAGGAGCGTCACCTGGTCGGCAACGGTGGGGCTGAGCTGGCCGTTGCCGATGGATGGCCGGCCGGCAGGAGGCGTGCCCGGCGCATGCTGCCAGTTGACCGCGGCGCCGACCATGGCGGCGAAGGGGCTGCCGCGCCATCCCTGCATGTCCTTGAACTGTCCCCACGCACCGTCGAGCACGTACTCCGCACGACCGGTGAATGCCCAGTCGGTCGGCTCGCCGCCGGTCTGGATCGCGCCCAGGTTGCGGTTGGCGCCGCCGTCGTTGTACGAGGCGAAGAGGTGCAGCCGCTCCGATGACCATCCGAGCAGGACGCCCTGGATCCACTTGGTGTTGTAGTACTGGTTCACCAGCGAGCGTTCCGCGAACTGCAGCGTGCGGCTCGAGGTGTTCTCCTCGTAGTTGAAGAAGTTCTTCCACTGGCCGACGCGCACGAAGAACCCGTCGCCGAGCGCCTTCTCGATGAACACGTCCTCGAGGTTGAACGCCTGGTTGACGTTCTGCGCGTCGCGATCCGAGGCAAATTGCACGCGGTACGTCCAGCTGGGGTCGAACATGTGGCCGAAGAAGTTCATCCGCACGCGGCGGAGCTCGAAGCCGTACTCGTTCTGCTGGCCGTTGTCCCGCTGCTGCTGCGTCATCGCCTTGGTGGGCTGGTAGCTGTAGGCGAAGCGGGACTGCACCTGCCCGCCGATGTTGACGCGGAAGTTGCCGTCGGCACTGGCGAGGAAGAAGTTGCCGTCGTAACCGGCGGTGGCGCCATCGTTGCGGAACGAGCTGCGGGTCGACGAGTCGCTCAGCACGTCGCCGACGATGCCGCGGATCTGGCCCGCGCGCTGCTCGGTGAGCCAGGCCTCGCCGTTCTGTGCCTTGAGGTCCTCGATCTGCTTGGCCTGTTCGTCGGTCTTGCGGCGCAGGGCCTCCACCTCGGACTGGAGGCGATCGATGCGGCTGTTGTCGATGGCTGGCGGGGGCGCAGCGGCGGCTCCGTCCTGCGTACCCGCCCACGCGCCCGGGGCGGCGAAGGCGAGGACGAGGGGGAAGCAGCACGCAAGCATGTGGCGAACGCTACCCGCGCCACATGAAGGGAACAATGCTGCCATAACACGGCACCATCGAAAGGGCCGGCCACGCAGTGATCGAGGAAATTCCCCGGTCGTGCCTGCCCGGGCAACCGCCGGATCCCTATGCCAGGTGCTCGATCGCGTCGCGGACGTGGGCGATCGGCACCACGTCGGCGCCACCGGCGACGGCGCGGGCGGCGGATGCCTGGGCGGCAGGCACGAGCAACAGGCGCGCACCGCGGCGCACCGCCGTCTGCACGCGCTGATCGAGCTGCCGCACGGTGCGGACGTCGCCCGAGAGCGCGATCTCGCCGAGTGCGACGGTGGCGGGACCTGCGCCGCGCTCATAGAACGCACCGGCGATGGCGAGCGCCGTGGCCAGGTCGGCGGCGGGCTCGGTGATTCGCATGCCACCGAGCGCGGAGGCGTAGACGTCCTGGTCGCCGAGGCGCAGGCCGCCGTGCTTCTCGAGCACGGCGATGAGCATGGCGAGGCGCGCGGCGTCGAGACCGCTGGCACGACGCTTGGCGGCGCCGAGGAAGCCGGTGGCGGTGAGCGCCTGGATCTCCGCCAGGAGGACGCGCGAACCCGCCTGTAGCGGCGCGAACACCGTGCCCGCGCGGCGCGCGGCGGGGCTTCCCTTGGTGGCAGGCGCGCTCTCGGCGGCGAGCGTGGCTTCCTCCACCTCGGCGAGGCCGGTGCCCGACATCTCGAAGAGGCCGAGTTCCTGCGTGCTTCCGAAACGGTTCTTCACGGCGCGCACGACGCGGTAGGCGTGGTGGCGGTCGCCCTCGAAGGCGAGCACCACGTCCACGAGGTGCTCGAGGAGCTTGGGGCCGGCGAGATCGCCTTCCTTGGTGACGTGGCCGACGATGGCGACCGCGGTGCCGGAGGTCTTGGCGAGCGTGACGAGGTCGAGGCAGCAGCGGCGAAGCTGCTGGAGGCTGCCAGGCACGGCGTCGATGTCGCCGCGATAGGCGAGCTGGATGGAGTCGAGGACGAGGAAGTCGGGCGACGTGCGGCGCGCTTCCTCCACGATCACGGCGAGGTTCGGCTCTGCAAGGAGCAGCAGGTTCCTGCCGCGCACTGCGTCGGCGCTGCCGTCGAGGCGATCGGCACGCATCTTCACCTGCGCGGCGCTCTCCTCGCTGGTGGCGTACAGCACGGTGCGGCCGCGGCCGGCGAGCGCGGCCGCCGCCTGCAGGAGGAGCGTGCTCTTGCCGATGCCGGGATCGCCGCCGAGGAGCGAGACGCTGCCCGGGACGATGCCTCCGCCGAGGACGCGGTCGAACTCCACGATGCCCGTGGGGACGCGCGGGACGTCGAGCGGCTTGACGTCGGCGATGGGCGTGGCGCGGCGCGGTGTGCGGGGGCCGTCCGTTTCCGGCGCAAGTCCGAGCGCACCGGGCGCGGGACCGCTGGCCGCGTCCGACGATTCGGTGAATCGCTCGAGCGCGTCCCAGGCGCCGCAATCGGGACACTTTCCCATCCACTTGGGCTGGACGTTCCCGCAGTCGCGGCAGACGAAGCTGGTCTTGGTCTTGGCCATTGCCACGGCGAGTGTAGGGGTGCCCGGGGAAGCAACTGCTGCATCGGGCGGAAAGGCGGCGCGCCGCGACGGCGAAACTCCCTACCCTGTGCGCATGCACGTCGTCCGCGGACTCTGGAACCTGGCGCTGCTTGGAGCCAAGACCGGCTTCCGGCTCAAGGGGCGGTACTGGTCATGGCGAATGGAGACCGCGTTCGGCGCGGATCGTTCGAAGTGGCCGTCCGCGGCGGAGCGACGGCGTGCGGCGATTGAGTATGGCGCGTGGGTGGGGGCGATGCGGCGGATGGCGCGCGACAGGGGCTGAGGCGCTCGGACTGGCGCGGTTCACCTCAAAGCGCTTGTACTGGCGCCCCTCCGCCTGCAGAGGCACTCGCAGTCGCTCAGACAGGTTTTTGCTGCGCAAAAACAACTCGCTTTATGCGAGTGCCTCTTTCGGCTGCGGGGGCCAGGGGCGCTTTGGGCCAGGGGCGCTTTGGGCCAGGGGCGCTTTGGGCCAGGGGCGCTTTGGGCCGATGGCGTCGGTTCGGCGGTGGCCTCACCGCCGCGGGTGGAGATTGCAACAACGCGCGTCCCGAGTGGGACGCGCGTTGTGGAGTGGTTGCGGGTAGCTGCGCAGCGTGATCAGGCGGGGCTGAAGCGGCTGCCGATCATGCCGATCTTGGCGTTCGGGCTGGCGCTCTTGGGGAGGCGCGGGCCGACGAACCAGATGATCGAGAGGCACAGCAGGCTGCCCACCCACATCCACTGCACGATGCCGAAGTAGACGAACACGGCGGTGCAGGTGAGGATGAGCAGCGCGGTGGGGATCATGCCCTCCCACGCCAGGCGCATGAGCTGGTCGAAGCGGAAGCGCGGGAGCGTCCAGCGCAGCGCGATGCCGAGGGAGACCACGAGGAAGGTCTTGCCGGCCATCACGCCGATCTGCGCGACCACCACGGGCAGGCTGCCGACGAACGGCAGGTCCCAGTGATAGAAGGCGCCGAACGGATTCACGCTCCAGCCGCCGAGGAAGAGCACCACGAAGAGCGCGGAGCTCGCGATCATGTTGAAGTACTCGGCCAGGAAGAAGAGCGCGAAGCGCATGCTGGAGTATTCCGTGTGGTAGCCGCCCACCAGCTCGCTCTCGCACTCGGCGAGGTCGAAGGGGAGGCGGTTGGTCTCGGCAAGCATGCACGTGTAGAACAGGACGGCCGTGAGCGGCTGCTGGAAGATGTTCCAGACATGCTCCTGCTGGCCGGCGATGATGCCGCCCGGCGTGAAGCTGCCGCTCATGAGAATCACCGCGAGCATGCAGACGCCCATGGGGATCTCGTAGCTGATGATCTGCGCGGAGGCACGCAGGCCGCCGAGGAAGGCGAACTTGTTGTTCGATGCCCAGCTGCCGAGCGCCACGCCGTAGACGGAGAGGCTGGCGATGGCGAGCATGTACACGACACCGATGTTGACGTCTGCACCGACGATCTTGACTGCGCCGGTGAGGCCGAGTTCCTTGCCGATGATCGGCAGCGTGGAGAGGTCGAGCGCGCCGCCCCACGGGATGATGACGAAGCCGATCAGGCTGGGGATGGCGAGGAGCGCCGGTGCCATGGTGAAGAGGGAACGATCGACGTTGGTCGGCGTGTAGTCCTCCTTGAGGAAGAACTTCAGGCCGTCGGCGATCGGCTGCAGCAGGCCCCATGGGCCGACGCGATTCGGGCCGACGCGGTCCTGCATCCATGCGGAGAGGCGGCGCTCGAGCCAGATGGCGTAGGCGCATGCGCCGAGGATCACGTGGAGTGCCAGGACCACCACGGCCACGCTCGCGATCAGCTGGGCGAGCGAGGGACCGGTGGGGAACCAGGCGGGCAGGTAGTCGGTCAGCGTCTGCATGGGAGGGGGAGTATAGGACGCGGGCGGCCGAGAGATCGCGGCGGATTGCCCGGCGCCGGACGGCCACGGAAGCCGCTAGATTCCGGCAATGAACCACCCGGCCGGCAAGGCCCATTCACCGAGGGCATGGCTTCCCACGCGGCTGGCCGCGGAGGCGCTGGGGACGTACTTCCTGGTGTTCGCGGCCACCGGCGCGGTGGCGGTCGATGCGGTGACGCACGGGACGCTCGGGAACATCGGCATGTCGCTCGCCTGCGGGCTGGTGGCGTTCGCCATGATCGAGGCCATCGGGGATGTCTCGGGCGCGCACATGAACCCGGCGGTGAGCGTGGGGTTCGCGCTGGCGGGGCGGTTTCCGTGGCGGCAGGTGCCGGGGTACGTGGTGGCGCAGTTCGTGGGAGCGTTCGCGGCGAGCTTCACGGTTCGCGCGTTGCTTCCGGAGTCACCGACGCTCGGCGAGCATTCGCCGCACATCATCGCGCCGCGCGCGTTCGCGCTCGAGTGCCTGCTCGGGCTGTTCCTGATGATGACGATCCTGGGCGTGACCGCGAAGGCGAAGGAGCGCGGGCTGCAGGCGGGCCTCGCCATCGGCGCCGCGGTGTTCCTCGGCGTGCTGGTGGCCGGGCCGATCAGCGGCGGATCGATGAATCCCGTGCGCTCCATCGCGCCGGGCGTGGTGAGCGGGCGCACCGACGAGCTGTGGATCTACGTACTGGCGCCGATGCTCGGTGCGGCGATCGCGGGTGTCGGCAGCGGGCTTGCCAAGCGGCATCGCGATGCGACGGCGAACCAGCCGTGAGCACGGCCGCACGCGAACGCGACCGGCTCATGGCCGCATTCACACCGTGACCGGCACCTCGGCACGCGCGCGGGCGAGCGCGGGGAAGTAGTCCTGCATGGCGAACACCTGCCAGTTGCCACCGCGCAGCGCCTGGATGGCCTGCATCGCGGCGCGAGCGCCGGCGATGGTGGTGATGATGGGAACGTTGCCGCGCACGGCCTGCGCGCGGATGCGGCCCTCGTCGGTGCTGCCGCCCTTCTTGGTGGGCGTGTTGATCACCAGCTGTACCTGGCCGTTGGCCATCAGGTCGAGCACGTTTGGGCGCTGGCCGCTGGCGATCTTGGGGACCACCGTGCATGCCACGCTGAACTGCTTCAGCGTGCGCGCGGTGCCCTCGGAGCAGAGGACCGTGAAGCCCATGCTGGCCAGGCTGCGCGCCACTTCCACGGCCTGCTGCTTGTCGGCCTCGCGGACGCTCAGGAACACCTGGCCCTCCGTGGGCAGATGCACGCCCGCCGCCATCTGCGCCTTGGCGAACGCCACGGGCAGGCTGCGGTCGGCGCCCATCACCTCGCCGGTGGAGCGCATCTCGGGGCCGAGCACCACGTCGACGCCGGGGAACTTGGAGAACGGGAAGACGCTCTCCTTCACCGCGTAGAAGCCGGTGTCCGGGAGTTCCTTGGCGCCGAGCGACTCGAGCGATGCGCCCATCATCACCTTGGCGGCGATGTTGGCCCACGGCATTCCCTTCGCCTTGCTGACGAAGGGCGCGGTGCGCGAGGCGCGCGGGTTGACCTCGATGATGTAGACGGTCTCGTCCTTGACGGCCATCTGCACGTTCATGAGGCCGCGGACGTGCAGGCGCTCGGCGAGCGCGCGGGCCTGCTCGCGGATGCGGTTGACGATGCTCGGCGGCAGGCTGTAGGGCGGCACCGTGCAGGTGCTGTCGCCGGAGTGGATGCCCGCCTCCTCGATGTGCTCCATCACGCCGCAGACCACGGCGCGCGGACGGTCGCTGCGCTGCGGCACCTGCCGCGAGCGGCTGCTTTCGTGCGGCTCGAAGTCCGCCACCACGTCGACATCCACCTCGATGGCGTCGGAGAGGAAGCGGTCGATGAGGACCGGGGCGTTGGCGAGGTCGCTGACGTTGACCGCGGTGGTCATGTAGCGGCGCAGCGCGGTCTCGTCGAAGCATGTCTCCATGCCGCGGCCGCCGAGCACGTAGCTGGGGCGAACAAGCACGGGGTACCCGACGCGCGTGGCCTCGGTGACGGCCTCCTCCAGGCTGCGCGCGATGCCCGAGGGCGGCTGGTTCAGGCCCAGTTCCTCGAGTACGGCCTTGAAGCGGTCACGGTCCTCGGCCAGGTCGATGCTCTCGACGCCGGTGCCGATGATGGGCACGCCCGCGGTCACCAGACCGTGCGCCAGGTTGAGCGGCGTCTGGCCGCCGAACTGCACGATGCAGCCGATCACGCCGCCGGAGCGGTCGGCCTTGTCGATGCCGCCGCCGTTGAGGCGCTCGACCACGTTGAGGACGTCCTCGAGCGTGAGCGGCTCGAAGAACAGCAGGTCGCTGGTGTCGAAGTCCGTGCTGACCGTCTCCGGGTTGGAGTTGATCATCACGCTCTCGAAGCCCATCTCGTCCGCGGCGAACGCGGCCTGGCAGCAGCAGTAGTCGAACTCGATGCCCTGGCCGATGCGGTTGGGGCCGCCGCCGAGGATGATGACCTTCGGCGTGCGGGTGATGCGCACCTCGTCGTCGGTGACGGTGCGGCCGGCGATGGAGTACGGCTCCTCGTAGGTGCTGTAGTAGTAGGGCGTGGCGGCCTCGAACTCGGCGGCGCACGTGTCGACCAGCTTGTAGACGGGCTCGATGCCCATGCCCTTTCGCACGGCGCGGACCGCCAGGATGGACTTCGGCGAGATCTCGCCGAGCCACGCGTTGGCGAGCTGCGCGTCGCTGTATCCGTGCTGCTTGGCGGTGAACATCAGCTCGCGCGGGCAGGCCTCCGGGCTCTTCACCGAGAGGATGCGGTCCTCGAAGCGCACCAGCTCCTCGAACTGGCGGAGGAACCAGCGGTCGATCCTGGTGATCTCGTAGACGCGGTCGACGCCCCATCCCATCTTGAGCGCGTAGCGCACGAAGTACAGGCGGCCCTGGCTCGGCACCGCGAGCTTGCGGAGGAGCGTCTCCTCGGGGATCGGCCAGTCGGCGGAGGCGGCCTCGGTGGGACGCAGGACCTTGGTCTCGGTGCTGGTGGCGGTGCCTGCGGCGGCGGCGCCCGCGCGCACGTGGCGCAGCCAGCTGTCGTTGTTGTCGAGGCCGAAGCCGAAGCGCTTCACCTCCATGCTGCGGATCACCTTCTGGAACGCCTCCTTGAAGGTGCGCCCGATGGCCATGGCCTCGCCCACGGACTTCATCTGCGTGGTGAGCGTCTCGTCGGCCTCGGGGAACTTCTCGAAGGTCCAGCGCGGCATCTTCACCACGACGTAGTCGATGGAGGGCTCGAAGCAGGCGCTGGTGTTGCCGGTGATGTCGTTGGTGAGCTCGTCGAGCGAGTAGCCCACGGCGAGCTTCGCGGCGATGCGCGCGATCGGGAAGCCGGTGGCCTTGGAGGCGAGCGCCGAGCTGCGCGAGACGCGCGGGTTCATCTCGATGACGACCATCTCGCCCGTCTCCGGGCAGACGCCGAACTGCACGTTGCTGCCGCCGGTCTGCACGCCCACCGCGCGCATGATGGCGAACGACGCATCGCGCATGCGCTGGTACTCCTTGTCGGAGAGCGTCATGATGGGGGCCACGGTGACGCTGTCGCCGGTGTGCACGCCCATGGGATCGATATTCTCGATGCCGCAGACGATGATGCAGTTGTCCTTGCGGTCGCGCACCACCTCGAGCTCGTATTCCTTCCAGCCAAGGACGCTCTTGTCGATGAGCACCTGGCCGATCATGCTGGCCGAGAGGCCGCGGCGGATGATGTCCTCGAATTCCTCGAGGTTGTAGGCGATGCCGCCACCCGTACCGCCGAGCGTGAACGCCGGGCGGATGATGGCGGGGAGGCCGCATTCCTTCAGGAACTCGCGCGCCTCGTCCATGGTGGTGACGGTGCGGCTGAGCGGCTGCTTCAGGCCCAGGCGCTCGACGATCCGGCGGAACGCCTCGCGGTCCTCGGCACGGTGGATGACCTCACGGTCGGCGCCGATCATCTCCACGCCGTGCTTCTGCAGGATGCCGTTGTCCCAGAGCGCGCACGCGCAGTTGAGCGCGGTCTGGCCGCCGAGCGTGGGGAGCAGCGCGTCGATGGGCGAGCCGAGCTCCTTCTCCTTGATGATGATCTTCTCGACCGTCTCGGGCGTGATCGGCTCGATGTACGTCCGGTCGCTGAACGCCGGGTCCGTCATGATGGTGGCGGGGTTCGAGTTGACGAGCACCACGCGGTAGCCCTCCTCGCGGAGCGCCTTGCACGCCTGGGTGCCGGAGTAGTCGAACTCGCAGCCCTGGCCGATGACGATGGGGCCGGAACCGATGATCAGGATCGTGTTGATGTCTGTGCGACGGGGCATCGTGTGGGGCCGGCGGGGGGCCGGCGGAAAGAAGCGGTGCGCGCGTCCGGGATGCGCGCGGCGCGCGCAGGGCCCAAACTTGCGGGAGGATAGCGGAAGGGGGCGGGCAAACCGCGTCCGCGGGTACACCACCGGGAATGACGGCCGGAACAAGCCATCTCCTCGCGCAAGCCGTGCTGCCGTTGGCAGATGCGTCGGGCGTGGCGTGGCGGGTGCTTGGCGCCATGGGCGCGCTGGTGGCGGGTGCGATGCTTGCGCTCCTGATGCTGGTGGTCGTGGGGTTCGTGGTGCGCGCGCGGTCCGGCGAACCGTTGGTGTGGGGCGGATGGCTCGCGGTGGTGGAGGCGGTGTTCCGACCGCTGGCACGGTTCGTGCACCGGACGCGCTGGGTGGGGTTCGAGGGGATGAAGATTCCGGACGGCGGATTCGTGGTCGTGGCGAACCACGCGAGCGGGCTCGATCCGCCGCTGATGCAGTTCGCCATGCCGCGGCGCGTGCGGTTCATGATGGCCGCGGAGCAGATGCATCCCGCGTTCGGCGCGTTCTGGCGCGGGCTGGGGGTGCTGCCGGTGACCTACACCGCGGCGGATGCGGGCATGCTGCGCGAGGCGGTGCGCCACGTGAAGGGCGGCGGCGTGGTGGGCGTGTTCCCGGAGGGCGCCATCGAGCGGCCGTCGTGCGTGCTGGCGCCGTTCGCCGAGGGAACGGGCACGCTGGTGGCGCTGACCAAGGCACCGGTAGTGGTGCTGTGGATCCACGGGACGCCGACGCTCGGCAACGCGCTCGTCGATCCGTTCGTGCCGCGCGGGCGCGCGACGGTGCAGTACGTAGGCACGTTCGACTTCGCGGCGGAGGGCATGCGCGATCCGAAGGAGATCACCGCGCGGCTGCGTGCGGCACTGGCGAAGGCGAGTGGGTGGCCGACGCGGGATGCGTGAGGGCGCGGGATCCTGCGATCAAATGGTGCATATGTCACCGGGTACGGATTTAGCGCAGCGCGTGCTCGACGAGGGCTTCCGGCGTGGCATCGGCCGGCAGGTCCTCGCGGGCGAGGACGCGCTCGATCATGTCGCGCGCGGCGGGCTTCGAGTGGCCGAGCTGGACGAGCACCTCGACGGCGTCGCGTGCGGCGGCCATGAGCTTGCCCTCCGCGGTGATGGGGCGCGGCGCGGTCTTGGTGCCGGCGGCGGGACGCGTGCCGCCGAGCTCGCGCACGAACGGGTCGACCTTGCCCTTGAGCTCGACGCAGATGGTCTCGGCGGTGCGCTTGCCGATCTCGGGGAGGGTCTGCAGCATGCCGTGGTCGCGCGCTGCGATGGCCTCGGCCACCTGCGCGAAGGGCAGCTGGAGCGCACGCAGCGCCTTGCGGTTGCCGATGCCCTTGACGGTGGTGAAGAGCTCGAAGAACGCGCGGTCGGTGGCCGTCTGGAAGCCGATGAGGCGGGGCCAGAAGCTGGAGCCCTGCCCCTGCCCTTCCAGGTAATGGAGCGTGTGGAAGCGCACGGGCTGGCCGATGCGCGCGGCCAGCGACATGGAATCCGCAGCGGGGACCAGCACCTCGTAGGTGAGTTCCGCCACCTGCACGTGCGCTGCGCCGTCGTCGATGGCGACCAGGGTTCCGGTGAGTTGGGTGATCATGCGCTGCGAGCCGCCTTCAGCCGTTCGGCGATGAAGACCTTGATGACCGACTGGCGGGTGACGCCGAGGTGCTCGGCCTCGCGGTCGAGTTCCGCGACCATCCATTCGGGGAAGTCGACGTTGACGCGACGGACCACCGCACCGGGGCGGCGGGCGGATGACATGTCCAGGTGCGCGGCGATGGATCCGCCGGCATCGTGCAGGCGATCGATGGCGGCCGCGGAAACCGCGCGCCGGCGTGCGGGGCCGGAGCCCTTCCTGCGCCGTGATTCAGGCTTCTGCTTCATAGAGGTTCCTCTCCTCTGGGCGGGCCCTGCGCGTCGAAGAAGTCGATCCCATGCTTCGCAAGGTTCGCCGCGGACTTCCGCGGGTCGAATTCGAACTGATGCATGGTATAGAAAATATACCTTTTCAGCAACAACCTCCGATCGGCCGCCCTTTTTCGCTACGCTTTTTCGCATGCGCTACGCGATGATCATGGCAGGCGGTTCCGGCACGCGTCTCTGGCCCATGAGCCGGCAGGCGGTGCCGAAGCAGCTGCTGCGGCTGATCGAGGGCAGGAGCCTGCTCTCGGTGGCCGCGGAGCGGATCCGCACCCTGGTGCCCGAGGCCAACCGCTACGTCTGCGCCGGCGAGAAGTACCGCGCGCTGATCCGGGAGGACATCCCGTGGATCGACGACGTGCACGTGCTCGGCGAGCCGATGGGCCGCGACACGGTGAACGCGGTGGCGTTCGGCGCCGCAGTGGTGGGGAAGGACGACCCCGACGCGGTGTTCGCGGTGCTCACGAGCGACCACCTCATTACGCCGCAGGACGAGTTCGAGCGCGCCATGGACCTGGGCTTCCGGCTGGTG
>CAMBSR010000006.1 GCA_945870475.1 Phycisphaera mikurensis NBRC 102666 | reverse complement strand
CAAAAGCGCAGAAGCCGAAGGCACATGACCTTCGGCTTCAAGCTTGAGAGCGGGTGAAGGGACTTGAACCCTCGACATCCACCTTGGCAAGGTGGCACTCTACCACTGAGTTACACCCGCAAACGTCCGGTCGGGCGCGCAACCGGCTACTTCGAACTTCGCGCGCGCCCGAACTCGGAAAGAAAGAGGATAGCGCAGGTCCGCGGCCTGCGCAAGTGCATTGCGCACCTGATAACTGCGTGGTGCACTTGGCGTCCTGTGCTCCCCCGCGTTGGCCATCGGGCCTCCGGGCAGCGCCCCCCACGCTTCTACGATCCGCCCCATGGATCGTCGCCTTCGCTCGCCCGCCATTGCGCTTGGGATCTGCTCGTTCCTCATTCCGCTGGCGCTCGCCCTCGGGGCCTTCTGGACGATGCGGAACATCGATGCGCCGCGCGCGGAGTTCGTCCTGGTGGTGGCCGAGCAGGGCGACCAGTCGCCGCTCGGTGGGGCGGCCGGACTTGGTGCCGCGCTGGCACTGCAGGACGAAGTGGCCGCCGGCCGCCTGACGCTCCGCCGCCTGGACACGCAGAGCGACAACGTGCGCGCCGCCAGCATCTGCGCCACGGCCGCTCCCACCGCCACGCTCGGCCTCGGCTTCACCGACACCGACCCCGCGCTTGCCTCCGTGCCCGCATTCGTGAAGGCGGGCAAGCCGTTCGTGGTGATCGGCGCCACCGACCCGGGCATCCCCGCGCTCTGCGGCGCGGGCACGTTCCTGGCGTGCTTCAGCGACCAGGCGCAGGCCGTGGCCGCCGCCAAGTTCGGCACGCAGCGCTTCGGCAAGCGGGTCCTGGTGATCTTCGATGCCCGTTCCCGGTACGCGCGCACGCTTGCCGGCTTCTTCAAGCAGTGGCTGGACGAGGACGGTCGCGGCACGGTGGTGAAGGAACTTGACCTTGCCTTCGTGCCGGCTTCCCGCCTTGGCCCGCACATGATCAGCGAGCGCGGCCGCGCGGACTTCGTGTTCGTGGCATGCGAGCCGCAGGACGTGGGCACCGTCATCGCCGGCGTGCGCGAGGCCGATGCGCAGCTCCCGATCATCGGCGGCGACGCCTTCGACTGCGACGCCGTGCTGCGCACGGTGGTGAAGCCCACGGAGCGTGTGTGGTTCACCACGCACGCGTGGCTGGGCGTGGGTGCCAGCGCCGAGGCCGTGGAGTTCAGCGCGCGCTACAAGAAGGCCTACGGCGTGCTTCCGCCGAATGCGTTCGCGGCACTCGGCTACGACGCCGCGCGCCTGGCGCTCGATGCCCGCCGCCGCGCGGGGAGCGATGACCCGAAGGCCATCACCGCCGCGCTTGCCGCGACGCGCGATTTCCACGGCGTCACGGGCACCATCAGCTATGCCAACGGCCCGGTGCCCACGAAGGACGTCTGGATGGTGGAAGTGGTCAAGGGCGAGCGCACGCTGGCCGGCCACTGACCGGCTTCGTCGCCCGGCGCTTCACGGCCCGTTGCAGGCCGCTCGCGCTCAGTCGCGCCAGTGTTCCACGATCCACGGCACCGGCACCAGGTAGCGCTTCAGGTGCCGCCAGCGGCTGTCATCCACGCGCGCCGACGCCGGCCCGAAGGTGGCCAAGACGTGCTTGATGCGACTGGGATTGGGCGAAGTGCGCTTGTTCCAGCGGCCAAGCACCACGTCGTCGGGGTTCGGACCGCCGGGGAAGGTCACGATGCGTGCATCCTTCGGCAGGCGCGCGGGTACGAAGTACCGCATCGGGAACTCGGGCAGGCAGTGCAGGCGGAAGTGCTTGGTCCACGTCTCCGGCCAGAACTTGATGCCGCCCTTCACCGCGTGCGTCATGTAGTGCTGCTCGAACTGGAATCGCTCGCCGATGCCCTGCGGGTCGGCGCGGAAGTCCTCGAGGATGTGGGGGTTGGCGCCCACCGGATAGCGGAAGACCGACGTCTGCCCCATCTTGCGCAGCGGCACCGCCCAGTTGCGCGCCAGGATCACGTCGCCTGGGTCGCCGTAGGTGAAGTAGTCGTCGAGCGAGCCGACGATCACCGAGTCCAGGTCCACGAAGAGCGCCACGCCGGTGAGGCCGGGCACCTCCTTGCCCCAGAGCACCACCTTCTTCCACTTGCCGAACGTGCCCACCGGGTGCGCGCAGCCGAGTTCCGGCAGGTCGAAGCACTCCACCTCGGGGCGGATGCCGTGGCGGTCGTCCGTGAGGCAGACCAGGCGGAACGGCCCGGTGATGTTCCGCTTCACCATCGCGTACAGGCGGTTCACGTACTCCGGCCCGTACATGGTGCCCCATTTCACGCAGACGATTTGCTTGGGAGTGGCGGTCATGGGTGCGCGATGCGAGCACGGAAGGTACCCGGACTCACACCGCGCGGTGGGTCATGTCACTGGCACTGGCCCCACGCGCTGAGCATCAGCCCCAGGTCGGGGCCGCTCACGATGCCGTCGCCGTTCAGGTCGCCGGGGCCCGAGAGGCCCCACTGGCTGAGGAGGAGGCCGAGGTCGGGGCCGTTCACCATGCCGTCGCGGGCGCCGATCGGTGCAATGTCGGCCGGGCACGCGCCGGGGTAGCTGTTGGCATCGGACGGATCCGTGCCCGCAAGCACCTCGTCACGGTCGAGCGCGTTGTCGCCGTCGCGATCGATGCCCAGGCGACGCGCCGTGCCCAGCGGCACCAGCGTGTAGGTGGTCTCGTTGCCGGCGGTGGCGCCTGCAAGGAGCGCCACCGGCGTGAGCGATTCGCCGGTGCGGTCGCTCACGAAGCTGCCCGACTGGAGCACCCAGCCGCGCTGCACGCCGTCGCGGTTGCCCTTGGCAATGAGCGCCACCTGCGTGGACTGGCTGGTGGCGATCGAGACCAGCTGGCTGATGCGTGTGGCATCGTCGCCGGCGCCGCCTGCGTTGGAGGCGGTGACCTGCTGGCCGACGCCGGCATGCGTGTCGACGCCCCAGCTCAGGATCAGCGCTTCCATGTCGCGCCGCTGGGTGTTGCTGGTGAAGCGGAAGCCCACGTTCAGGACGTCCTGCAGCGTGAACTCGTCGCCGCCGTGGTTGAAGCCACAGCCGCGGTTGTTGTTGGTGGACGCCTTGCTGGCGCCGACCTTGCGGTAGGCATCGCGCAGCGGGGCGTTCTTGCGGTTCTGCACATCGCTTGCGCCGGGGATGTCCACCACGTCGTTGGTGCCGTCGGTGCCGATGGCGCCGTGGCAGTTGAGGCAGGTGAGTCCGGGGGGCGCGCCGAAGATCGCCGCCGTGTTGTAGACGCTCTGCGCGTTCACCGCGTTGCCCGTGCCGCCCACGCCCACCGTGGCGTTGCCCGTGATGGGCACGGCCGTCCGCAGCGCGTTGTCGATGCCGCGGTACGGGTTCGGGCCGAAGGTGAGCGAGGCCACGTACTCCTCCATGCTGGCCATCTCGGTGGTGCTGATCTCGCTGTCGCGGCCCTGGAGCGCCACGAAGGCCTCGTTGAACTCGGCAAGGTCGTTCTTCTCCCCGCGCCAGTGCAGCGGGCCGAAGTGCTTGGGGATGCCGAAGAGGGTCTGCGTGGTCATCGGCCCCTTCATCGGGTGCCACGAGGTGCAGCCCGGAACCTGGCAGCTCTCGTCGAAGAGCTGCACGGAGCCCTGCGGATTGCCGAGGTCCCACGACAAGCGGTCGGAGCGCGCATCCACGTGGCACGACGCGCAGCTCGCCTGCCCGAGGCCCGAGGTGAGGTGCGTGTCGAAGATGAACTTGCGGCCGTCCTTCACCGCGGTGGGCGTGGAGTCGTGCAGCGTGATGCGCGCGATCTCGCTGTTGGTGCCCGTGCTGACGGTGGAGACCGAGCCCTCAAAGCGGTTGAGGACGTAGAGGCGGCTGCCGTCGGCGGCCATCACCAGGCCGGTGGGGCCTTCGCCCACGGTGACGGTGGCAATGCGCGCGCCGGCCGTGCTGAAGGCGACGATGTTGTTCGAGCCAAGGCCGCAGGTCCATGCGGTGGCGCCGTCCGCGCTGAAGGCCACGCCGCGCGGGTCGCCGACCGACTGCAGGCGGTTGAGGACGCTGGTGGTGGAGGACGTGTAGGTGAGGTGCGGGTTGATGTCGACCACCGAGCCCGGGCCGGCGCCGCCGGTGAGGCGCGCGGCCAGGCACTTGACGAACACGCCGTCCACGTTCTGCTCGAAGCGCAGCTCGTTGTTGCGCGATTCCATGCCGATGGCCACCACGTCGCCGCCGGCGGTGGTGCCGATGCTGCACACGGTGGTCATCAGTCCCTTGACGTAGGTGACCGCGTTGGTGGAAGCGTTGATCACGGCCACGTCGTTGTCGTGCTGGTCCCAGGTGACGAAGCTGGTCCAGTTGCGGCCGTTGCCGTCGAGCCACTGGTTGGTGGCGGTGTTCTTGCGGACGATCTGGCCCACGCGCGGTGCGGTGCCGTTGGTGGCGCTCTTGGCCGGGCTGAACGTGGTGCCGGAGTTCGGCGGCGGGTTCACGCCTGCGTAGGGGCTGTTCGCCCGGCTGACCGTGGCGAAGGGCAGGCTGGTGGTGTGGTTCCCCGACTCGAAGATGGCCAGGTAGACCGTGGTGCCGTCCGGGCTGGCCGTCAGCGCGCGCGGGCTGCTGCCGGCGATGGCCACGTTGGTGATGGTGCCGGGCGCGGTGGCGTCCATGACGGCCACCTTCTCCGCCATCGAGAGCGAGACGAACGCCTTCTCGGGTGAGCCGGCGAAGACCACGTCCGCGGGCTCGTCGCCCACGAGGATGGTCTTGCGCACGCGCATGGTGGCCAGGTCGATGATGCTGACCGAGTCGGAGATCTGGTTGACCACCCACGCCTCGGAGTTGCCGTGCGCGCGGACGGAGACCGGGTCGAGCCCCACCGGCACGGAGCCCCGCTTGGTGGGGATGCCGCCGACCACGTCGAAGACTTCCAGTCGCGCATCGGGCGTGTTCACCGCCAGGAGCACCTGTCCGTTCGGGGTCAGGTCGATCGGGTGGCTCTGCGGGGATTCCCAGTTGACGAAGGATCCGCTCTGCGCAACGGCTGGCAGGGGAGCGGAGAGTGCCAGCAGGGCGATGAGTGCGGGTCTCGTGGGCATGCCACGGACCATTGGCGCTCGAGCGACTCAGGGGACGGTGCGGGCGTCAGTTTCTCCCAAAGGACCGATTACTTCTTCCGGCGGGCCTCGTGGATCCCCACCAGCCGGTCCCATTCGGCCCCGAAGGCCCATTCGTAGTTCTTCCAGCGGGCCACCGATGCCTTGTTGATGGGCCGGCGGACCTGCTCGTGGCTCAGCGTGAGGACGGTCCGTGCATTGGCCTCGGGGCTGAGCATGGCGGGGTCGAGCTCCAGGCCCAGGAGCTTCGTCACCCGGCGCGCGTGCGCGTCGGGGTCATCGACCAGGTCCTCGTACACGATCGCCTCGTGGGCAATGCCGAGCGCGGTGAGTGCTTCCAGGCTGGTGGCGCGCTCGGCCTCCATCACGGTGCGGATTCCCTCGAAGGAACCGGCCCATGCGAAGTTGCGCACGTTGAAGTTGGAGAGGTAGATGCTGACCGCGGTGTCGCGCGGGTCGCGCGCGATGTGCATGCAGCGTGCGCCCGGCAGGATGGCGGCCACGGCGGGGAGCCATCGCCACGTGTGGAGCGACTTGTCCACGAGCCATCGCTTTCCCTCCACCTCGGAAGTGCGTGCGACGGAGACGTAGTTCTCCTGGAGCGTGGCGGCGTCGGCGGGCGCAATCGTTCCCAGGCCGCGCGGCCAGACGCCCGCGTGCACCAATGAATCGCCGAGCGAGATGATGCCCTCGCTCTCGCCGATCCCCGCCACCTGCGGATGCCGATCGAGCATCTGCTCAAGGAGCGTGGTGCCGCTGCGCGGCATGCCCACGATGAAGGAGAGCCCCTCCACCGGCGGCACGCGCGGCGTGAACCACGGCGTGCCCTTGGAAAGGAGCTGGCGCTGGAGGTCGATGTCCGCGGTGAAGCCGCCGAGGTCGAACGGCGCGGCCTCGAGCTGCTGCAGGTACGTGGCCAGGTCGAACGCGCGGCGGTATTCGCCGCAGGCGTCGAGGTGCTGCACTGCCTCGAAACCCGCGTTGCGGCGCATGACCACGTCGCCGGGCGCGCGGGCGATGGCCTCGAAGTCCGCGATGGCGCCTTCGCGATCGTCCTTGGCGCGCACGCGTGCGGCCATGATGCGACCGCGGATGTCGCCGAGCCACGCGCCGCCTTGCTCCACCAGCGCGCGCATCTCCGCGCGCTTGCCGGTGCGGTGCAGGATGTCCGCCAGGAACACCTGCGCATCATGCGCGTTGGGTGCCTTGCGTTCGATGAGTGCGCGCAGCCGCTCGGCGGCCTTCTCGCTGCGCCCCAGGTAATGGTCCACCACGGCCCACGCGAACGAGATGCGCGGGTTGCCGACGATGGTCTTCTCTGCGCGCGAGAGCGCTTCCTCCGCCACGCGCAGGCGGTTCATGCCGATGGCGCAGCGCGCCACCGCGAACCACGCGTCGCCGTCGCGCGGGTTGCGGCGCAGGATCTCGCCGGCCAGGTTCTTGGCGTTCAGGAAGTCGCCGCGGGAGAGCAGACGTTCCAGGTCGGCCTTGGGGTTATTGGGCGGCATGAAGGCTGCAATGCTAGAGCAACCGCTCTGCCCCCATGCGCGGCAGGGCCCGCGGGGCGTGGATCCTGCGGCTGCCTCCGACCTGTCCCCGCGAATTTGCGACATCTTCGGCATATTCGCTGCCGTTGCTTGCGTGTGCCGGAATCCGTGTCATCGTGCAGGCTTCCCACTCGGAGGCGATGGAATCAGGGCGATCGTGCGAGTTCCCCCTCGCGCGGCTCGTGTGTTCTTCCGAGTCTGTTCCGCCCTTTGTTTCCCTGATCCCCACACCATGAAGTTGTTCTCCTCCTCGTGCGCCGTTGTGGCGCTCTGTACGTCGGCTGCATCCGCGGACGTCGTGATCACCCTGACGAACTTCGGCGCCTATGGCAACCAGTTTGCCGAGGCCATCACCCCGGGCCGCCTCTCGGGCACGCTCGTCGGCGCCACCATCGACGTCGATCGGACGCAGTCCACCTGGTTCACCCGCGCCAATGACCTGACGCTTTACGTCGATGCCGCGCCGCTCGGCAACAACGGCCTGCTGCAGCTCGGCGGAAGCGCCGACTACTCGGCGGCGCAGCGATATTCGTGGCCCAACGGCGGTGGGATCTTCTCCACCACGTCCACGGGACGCGTGAACCTGGCCACCGGCATCGACATGAATGCCCATCAGGACGTGTCGTTCTGGCTGGGAAACGGCAATTCCTCGAGCATCGCCTACGGCAGGTGGTCCGGCACCATCACGCTCCACGGCGTGAACCTGGTCCTTGTCCCGTCGCCGGGTGCGTTTGCGCTCCTGGCGGTCGCGGGAATCACGGCGCGCCGCCGGCGCGCGTGATCACGTCGAAGCCTCAGCCCCACTCGGGGCCGAACGCGAACTCGTAGTTCTTCCAGCGGCCGATCGAGCTGCGGTTGATCGATCGTCGCACCTGCTCGTGGCTCAGCGTGAGCACCGTGCGTGCGTTCGCCTCGGGGGCGAGCACGGCCTCGTCCATCGGCAGGCCCAGGCGGGCAACGATGCGCTCCATGTGCTCGCGCGGTCGGTCGATGCGCCCGAGCCGCTGGTCGATGGTGGCGCGCAGCAGCCCGACGTGCGGATCCGCGGGGGCCAGTCGCAGCGCTTCATCGGCGTCGCGATCGGCATCGACGATGCGTCCGAGGCGCACGTTCGCGCGCAGGCGGCCGAGCCATGCCGCGAAGCTGCGTCGGTTGGAGGCCAGGATCGCGTCCGCGGTGGTGACGGCGTCCTCGAATCGCCCCTCATCGAGCTGTCGCTGCAGCGTGGCCACGGGCGTCTCTGCGGGGGGCATGGAGGGAATCTACCCCGGCTCGTGCCGCCGATCCGCGGTGGCCACGCTGCGCGCGGTCGGTCTGGGCTGCCTTTGCGGGTAGCCTTCGCGCCGCATGACCGTCAAGACCACCTCCGTGCCGCGTCGCCACCTCTTCTTCAAGTGCCTCGGATGCCTCCGTGGCGAGCTTGACCGCATCGAGGCCGCGCACCGCGCCGGCACGCTGACCACCACCGGCAACTGGACGCCCGGCGAGAACCTGGACCATTGCGCCATCCCGTTCGAGGAAGGCTTCGACGGTACGTCGAAGAAGGCGTCGTTCATGGCGCAGCTCTTTGGCCGCATGATCAAGTCCATGATCCTGAAGCCCAAGCGCGATGCCATGCGTCCCGGCTTCAACGTGGGCAAGTCGAACCCGCAGCTGATGCCGCGCCCGGGCGTGACGTACGAGCAGGGCATGGCCCGCATCCGCCGCGCACTGGCGCGCATCGAGGCAGGGGAGCGCATGACGAAGCCGAGCCCGTGGCTTGGGCCGATGACGCACGAGGAGTGGGTGCGGCTCAACCTGAACCACACGGCGATGCACTTTGGGTTCCTGACGTACCCTGGCGCGCCGCAGGAGTGAGCGCTCAGGGCGTCCAGGCGCCGAGCAGCGTGCCGAGGTCGCTGCCGTTGACCACGCCGTCGCGGTTGAGGTCGGCGGGCTGGTTGGTGCCCGGGCCCCATGAGGCGAGCATCAGGCCCAGGTCGCTGCCGGTCACGCGGCCGTCGCCATCGATGTCTCCCACGAGCGGCGCGCCGCCGTTACTGAGCGCGGACGCCGGCACCACCTGCGTGCCGATGCCCGGGCCGGACCACGAGAACTGCAGGCCCGCCGAGCTGGTTGCCTCGAAGTAATCGAGTCGGATGGCGTGCTTGCCCGCGGCGAGCGGCAGCACCGCCCACCGACGTGTCATCCCGTGGATGCCGTTGTTGTCGACTGCCAGTGCCCCGTCCACCCACAGGCGCGAGCCATCATCGGAGTAGAGGTTGAGCGTCCAGCGCCCGGACGTGGGGACGTTGAGCCAGCCCTGGATCGATGCACCTACGTTGTCCGGCCGGCCGCTGTTGGCGAAGTTGCCGGTGGTCGAGCCCCAGTTGACGGTGGCGACGGTCTCCGTGAGGTAGGGCGTCATCGTCGAGTAGTCGGGGAGCGTGGTGGGCGAGGTGAGCTCGTAGTAGCGGCACTCCAAGCCCTCGGTGTCGCCGATGGGCGCGGTGGGGCGCGCGGGGGTCTGCACTTCCACGGTCACCGTGGCCACCGACGTGGCGCCGCTCACCGGCTCGCGCAGGCGGTAGTCGAACGTGCGGTTGCCGGGCGCGGCGGAGGTGGCAAGCGTCACGCGCACGGCGTCGCGGCCCTCGGGTCCGCCGCCGGGCAGGAGGTCCACCTGGTCGCCCAGGCTGGTGACGGCCGGCACGACATCCACCACCAGCGCGTCCATGTTCGGGTCGTTGTCGTTCTCCAGGACATCGATGATGATGGGCGTGCCGCTCACCCCGCGGGCCCGGTCTGCCTTGGCCACGGGCGGCTGCGGCGTCAGCGCGGTGAGCGCGGTCTCGACGGCGCGTCGCAGGTTGACACGGCCGAAGCCGAACTCGTCGGTGCCGGCGTAACCGTCCCACGGGTCGCAGCTGCGGAGCAGGACGTGTTCAGCGTGCCGTGCGGAGAGCAGCGGATTGGCCGAGCGCACCATCGCCAGCGCGCCGTTTGCCACGGGCGTTGCCATGCTGGTGCCGCTCTTGAAGCCGTAGCCGCCGTCGTAGGTGGTGGCCAGGATGGACGAGCCCGGCGCGAAGAGGTCCACGCCGCGGCCGTAGCTCGAGAATGACGAGCGCGCATCGGAACTGTCCGAGGCGCCCACCACCAGCACGTTCGCGAAGTCGAAGCCCGCATGGTTCTCCGCGCTGTTGTTGGCGGCCCAGAGGAGCGACGCATCGATCGAATGCAGGTATTCGCCAGTGGTCTCGATGGTGGCGGAACCGATGCCCGAGTAGCTGGCGCTGACTGTCTTGGCGCCGTTGTCCGCCGCCCAGCGCGCGCCGGCCGTGATCACGCTCATGCTGGCGCCACCCGACGATGCCTCGCTGACGCGCACCGGCATCACGCGGAATTTCCAGCCCACGCCGGCCACGCCCACGGAATTGTTGCCGCTGGCGGCGGCGCAACCCGCCACGTGCGTGCCGTGGCCGTTGATGTCCGTCATGACGCCGCCGTCGGCCTCGGGGACACCGCTGGCGGCGTTGTAGCCGGGCACGCGGTTGCCGAGATCCTGGTGCGTCACGATGCCGGTGTCGGTCACCGCCACGATCATGCTTGCCGATCCGGTGCCCAGGTCCCACGCCGACGCGCTCTGCATCATCGCGTGGTGCCACTGCTCGCCGAAGCGCGCATCGTTGGGCGTGGCCACGGGGTAGACGGTCCAGTCCGGCTCCGCGTACTGGAAGAGGCCGGTGGCCATGAGCTGCGCGGCGAGCGCACGCTCGGGTTCGCCGGCGGGCTGGGGTCCGCGCGCGGCGGCGAGGATGTACTCGTCGGTTGCATCCACGCGCGAGGTAGCCATCGGCGTGACCATCGCCTCTGCGCGCGCCCGGTCCATCGGACGCAGGTCCTGGCGAATCCGCACCACCAGGTTGCCGGAGAATTCCCGTTCGCCCGGCACGGCGAAGAACCCGAGGCTGGCATCCGATGTGGCCGGAGGTGCGAGGGAGATGATGGCGGCGAGCAGGGTCATCATGGCGTGCACACAGTATGGCCCAGGACCACCCGCGGGCCAACGGGAACGTCCGGGGAAGGGGTAGACTTCGTGCCTCAGGCGCCAGTGTGGGCCGCAGGGAAACCCCATGATTCCGAACAACGCCGCTTCCATCGTCGCCTTCGGGCTTGCCGTCCACGCACTCACCCCTGCCGCCGCGGCCCAGGCCCCGGCCCAGGACGAGACCACGACCGCCATCGGCGACCAGATCGCGGCCGCCTCGGCCAACGCGTATCTCTGGCCGCAGGACGTGACCTCCAACGGGAAGACCTACCGCGTCTTCCAGCCCCGCGTCACCGGCCTTGACGGCGCGCGCGCGTACCTGGTGACGCAGGTGAGCATGACCGGCGCCGACGGCAAGCCCGCCACCGGCGAGGCGCTCCTGCAGGCCGAGGTGCTCTCCTCCGACGTCCCCGGCGAGGTGGAGCTCAACCAGTTCGCCGTACGCAGCTTCACGATCGACGGCAAGCCCGCCGCGGATGCGGATCGCACCGCGCTCTCGCAGGCGCTCTTCGTGGTGGCGATGACCACCACCCGCCCGATCCTGCTGCAGGACATGCGCCTCGTGAATGCGCGCGGCAGCTCGACGCCCGGACTCAATTCCGATGTGCCGACCATCATGGTGGCGTCGCAGCCGACCGTGCTGCTCTTCGTCGACGGCGAGCCGCGGCTCGCGCCGATCGGCACCTCCGGCTGGATGGCCGTGACCAACACGCCGCACATCCTGCTGAAGTCCCCGGACGGGCAGTGGTGGACCCGCGTGGCGGGCAAGTGGGACGTCTCTGCATCGCTCACCCAGGCGTTCACGCCCACCGATGACATGCCGGCCAAGGACGTGATGACCGCACTCGGCAAGGCGCAGGCGCTGGCGACGGACATCGCGCGCACGCCGGCGCTGGTCAAGTCGCCGAAGCAGCTCTTTGCGATGCCGAAGGTGGTCACGAAGCCCACGGTGCTCGTCGCCATCGACGGCGCACCGCAGCTGGCGGACGTGTGCCCCGGCGTGCAGGGCGTCAAGAACACCAACAGCATCCTGCTGACGCTCGATGGAGGCTCGTTCTACCTGCTGGCGTCCGGCCGCTGGTTCCGCACCACGTCGCTCGGTTCCGCGGCGTGGACGCTGTTGACTCCGGCGGAAGTCCCGGCGCAGTTCGCCAAGCTCCCCAAGACCAAGCGCTACGAGGCCGCACGCAGCGCGGTGCCCGGCACCACCGAGGCCAACGAGTCCGTGCTGGCTGCCCGCGAGATCCGCACCGTCACGCTCAACCGCGGCGGCGCGCAGCCGAAGTTCACGGTGGCCGGCGGCATGCCGCAGGGCGACGCTTCGTGGAAGCAGGTGGAGGGCACCGCGGTGAAGTGGCTGCCCGGCGCCTCGCAGCCGGTGCTGATGGTCGAAGGCGCGGTCTACTGCTGCGATTCGGGCGCGTGGTTCACGGCGCCCGCCGTGACCGGCCCGTGGACCGCCTGCGACAAGGTGCCCGCGGCCATCTACGCCATCCCGCCGTCGTGCCCGGTGTACGCCTGCACCTACGTCTGGGTGTTCGGCTCCACGGCCGACACCGTCACCTACGGTTTCTCCGCGGGTTACCTGGGCACCTACCTGAGCGACGGCACGCCGGTCTACGGCACGGGCTTCGCGTACGGCGCCGCGGGTGCGACCGCGTACCAGCCGTATCCGCTCACGTACGGTTTCGACGCCTCCTACGACTCGCAGACCGGCACCTTCTCGCCGCCGGACGATCCGACCGACGACTACCAGTACTACGGGTCGGTGGACGTCAACCCGATGTACCTCGGCGACGAGGGCTGGGCCGGCTGGGGCTGGTGCCCGGGATGGGATGCCGGCTGGGGCTACGGCATGAACAACTGGTGGGGCTGGAGCAACTGGGGCTGGTGGATGAACCACTGGCATCCGTACTACAGCCGCTGGACGCCGAACCACGCCGACTGGGAGAAGTCCGACCTGCGTGACGCGCAGGGCCGGCTGGCGCAGCGCAACAAGGCGCTCGACAAGCGCACCTGGGCGCCCGCGCGTGGTTCGATGGCCGATGCCGGCAAGGCGGACATCCGCACTGCAGGCAACGGTGCACCGCGGCGCGACACCTCCGAGGCGGCCGCGCGCGAGAACCAGCAGGCCATCGACCGCCAGTTCCAGGGTGCGGCGGCCGACTCGCCGGCGGCGTTCCGCGGCCCGGGCAACGAGTACACCTACGACGCGGCCGCCTACCGCCCGTGGACCGGCATGGGCAGCAACCTCGGCGGCAACTGGGGCTACTACCCGCTTGCCTCGCCGAACGGCTTCCATCCGCCGCAGCAGTTCATCGATCCCGGTGCGTACTGGGGCATGAACACGCGCCTGGGCAACAACGTGGGCCAGAACGCCGGCCCGTATCACTCGCCCATGGGCCACGGTGGCTGGGGCACCTACGACCACTGGGCGGGCGAGGGCATCCGCGGCAGCGAGTACGGCAACCGCGGCGGCGGCGGGCGCGGGCGCTGAGCGCAGCATGCAAATGAAAGGACGCCGCCCATCTGGGCGGCGTCCTTTGTTTCACGTGCGTCGTACGCTCGGCCCTTGCCGGCCTCGCGTCACTTGTCTTCCGGCTTGATGCCGAAGCCCTCGCGCTTGGGGTACGCCGGGCGAGCAGGGTGCTTCACCGGGTTGCGCGCGAGCTCCGCCATCACCAGCTCGATCGCCTTGTCCATCTGCGGATCGATGCCGCCGTAGTGCGGGCCGCCCTTCATCACGCCGGGGTCGTCGAGCACCTCGGCATCGGGATCGACGCCGTGGCCTTCGATGCCCCACGTGCCGTCGGTCTCGTAGAAGGCGAAGACCGGGACGCGGACGCCCGAGCCGTCGATCATGCCGGGGTTGCCGCTGATGCCCACCAGGCCGCCCCACGTGCGCGTGCCGACGAGCGGCCCGAGCTTGTGGTGGCGGAAGAGCCACGGGAACATGTCGCCACCGGAGCCGGCGAGGCCGTTGATGAGCATCGCCTTGGGGCCGTGGTGCGCGCCACCCGGCCAGATCCAGTCATGCTGGTCGCGCCGTGCCCAGTAGTTGGTGATGGGGCGGTTGAGGAGCTCGATGAAGCGGTTGGGGATCTGCCCGCCGCCGTTCCAGCGGTCGTCGATGATCAGTCCCTGCTTGAACTGCTCGCCCTGGTACTGGCGCACCAGGTCGGACTGGCCGTCGATGCCGGTGTTCGGCACGTAGACGTAGCCCACCTTGCCGCCGGACTTCTCCGACACGTAGCGGCGGTTGGCCTCGATCCAGTCGCGGTAGCGGATGTTGTCCTCGCCACCCATCGGCTTGACCACCACCTCGCGCACCCTGTCGTCCATGGTCGGGTTCGGCCCGACCGTCAAGGAGACGGTCTTGCCCGCCAGGCTCTGGAACGCAGCCCACGGATCCTTGGAGCCGTCCACCGGGAGGCCGTTGACGGCCAGCAGGTATTCGCCTTCCTTGACGTCGATGCCGAGCTCCTTCAGCGGGTTGCGTGCGTCGGCATCCCACGGGGCGCCCTCGACGATGTGCCGGAAGCCGTAGACGTTCTTGCCGTCCGGGCCGATGCTGCTCGACCAGTCCACGCCGAGCATGCCGACGTTGATGGACGGCCCGCCGCCGCCGGAGTCGCGGCTGCTGGGGTTGTAGTACGCATGGCCCACGTTCAGCTCGCTGATCATCTCGCTGATGATGTAGCTGACGTCCTCGCGGCTGTTGGCGTCGTCCACCATCGCCAGGTAGCGCTGGCCGACGGCCGGCCAGTCGACGCCGTGCATGTTCGGGTCATAGAAGTAGTCGCGGAAGATGCGCCAGGCGTCCTTGGTCACCTGCTTCCACTCGTGCTTCGGGTCGATCTCCGTGAGCATCGGCTGGCTCACGATGGGCTTGCCCGAGGCGCCTGCGGAAGCATCCAGGATGTTGAGGCCCGCGAGCATCTTGCGGCCGTCGGCGGTGAGCTGGAAGCCCATGCCGTCGGTGACCTTCTTGACTTCCTTCTTCTTGTCCTTGATGTCGAAGACCTTCACCTGGCCGCCCTGCGCGAAGATGAGCTGGCCCTTGTCGTTGACGGCCATGCCGCCGAAGCGCTCGCTGCCGAGCGGAAGCTCGATGGCGCGGCCCTCGAAGCCCTCGTAGTCGATGGTGAAGGGCTTCTTCTCGTCCTTCTTCTCGTCCTTCTTGTCGTCCTTCTTGGCATCCGCCGCGCGGGTGCCGGTGAAGGAGTACGTGGCATTCACGTCCTTGCCGGTGGCGGTGGCGTTGCCGGTGATGGCGTCGCCGTCCACGGTGGCTTCCAGCGAGTAGGTCATCTCCTTCTCGGTGCCTGCGCCGTCCTTGCCGGTGAGCGTCAGCTTCTTCGCTTCCGCGTCCCATTGGCCGGTGAGGTCGCCGTTGCGCTGGTCGGAGGTGAACTTCGCGGTGACCGCGCCGGCGTCGCCGAGCGTGACCACCAGCGTGAAGGTCACCACCTTCTCGCCGTCCTTCGTGGAGCAGTTCCAGGTGCCCGCGGGACCGGTGGCAGCGGGGGCCGCAGCCTTCTCCTCCTGCTTGGGAGCGTCGGGCTTGGGCTCGTCCTTCTTGGGTTCGTCCTTCTTCGGCTCGTCGTCGATCGACGCGTCGTCGGACTCGCCGGCGTCCCGCAGCGCGACAAAGGCGCCTTCATCTCCGAGATCGCCGGAGGGGCGACGGCGACGCGGGCGATCTCCACCCGGACCGCCCTGGCCGCCGGCGGCACCGCCGGCATCGCCACCGGCGTTGCCGCCGGGGGTGCCTTCGTCCTTCTTCTCGTCCTTCTTCTCCTCGTCCTTCTTGGCGTCCTTGCCCTTTTCCTCGTCGATCTCGAGGGCCCAGGGGTTCTTCACGTCCTTGCGCAGCGGCACGGCGTAGCCGCGCATGGTGCCCTGGTAGACCCAGCTCTCGTCGAGCTCGCTGTACTCGGCCTTGCCGAAGCCGCGTGCGCTGACGAAGTAGAGCCAGTCGCCGGCGCGGTCGAAGGTGGGGTTGCCGTCGTTGAACTCGCCGCTCGTCACCTCGCGGCTCTCGCCCTTGGCGACGTCGTAGATCCAGATGCTGGCGGTGCGGCGATCGGGCAGGCTCTTGGCGTACGCGATGTACGCGCCGTTGTGGCTGACGCTCAGGTCGAGGCCGCCGTCCCACGGCTCCTTGTCGATCGTCTTGCGCTCGCCGGTCTCGAAGTCCACCAGGTACGCCGTGCAGGTCTTGTCCTGGTAGATGAGCTTCTTGCTGTCGGGGAACCACTGGATGGAGGTCTTGAACGGTCCGCCGTCCGTGGTGAGCTGCTTCTTGGCGCCCTTGCCGTCGGCCGGCATGGCCCACAGCTCGTACTCGCCGGTGGAGTCGTCGAAGTACGCGATCCACTTGCCGTCGGGGCTCCATGCGGGATTGCGCTCGGCGATGCCGTCGGTGCGCGTCATGTTGCGCGGCACGCCGTTCTCGGCGGGAGCGCTCCAGATGTCGCCGCGCGCGGCCACGGCCACGCGCTTGGCGCTGGGGCTGATGCCCGAGCCCTGCAGCTCGTCGCTGACGTCCTCGGTGCGGGTGCGCACCGCGGGGCGGTCGCCGGGGATCTTCACGTCCACGGTGCGGGACTTGCCGGATCCCAGGTCGAGCACCATCAGCTTGGTGCCCTTCTGGAAGACGATCTCGCCGTCGCCGATGGCCGGCCACTTGACGTCCTCGTCGGTGAAGCGCGTGACCTGCTTGCGGGCGCCGGACTTCGGCTCCCAGCTCCAGATGTTGAGCTTGTGCGGCGCGTCCTTGTCGGCCGTCGCGTCCGACAGGTAGTAGAGCGTGCTCCCCTGCCACATCGGGAGGGTGTCGATGCCCTCGTGCTCGGTGGCGCGTCGCGCCTCGCCGTTCTTCAGGTTGTAGACCCAGATGTCCGTCTGCATGCCGCCGCGGTAGCGCTTCCAGGTGCGGCTGTCGATCGAGTGCGGCGTGTAGGCCAGCCACTCGCCGTCCGGGCTGATGGTGCCGTTGGTGCCGTAGGGCACCGGCAGCGCCTCGGGCAGGCCGCCGGTCTCCTTCACCTTGTAGAGCCGGCCGCTGCGGGCGATGCCTTCCATGCCGGCCGCGGTGAAGACCAGCGAGCCATCGTTGGTCCACTCGTTGACGGTCTCGCCCGCCGGATGGTGCGTCACGCGGAACGGCGAGCCGCCCACGGTGGGCATGATGTAGATGTCACGGTTGCCGTCGTAGTTGCCCACGAAGGCGATCTCGGTGCCGTCCGGCGAGAAGCGCGGCATGCTCTCGGCGCCCGCGGCGCTCGTGAGCGGGCGTGCCATGCCGCCCGTCTTCGGGACGAGCCAGAGGTTCCCCTGGAACACGAACACGATGTCGGTCTTGCCGATGTCCGGGTAGCGGAGCATCGAGGCGTCGGGGGTGGTGGACGGGCCGGCGCCGAGCGCGGCCGTGACGATCGCGGCGAGGTGGGTGGTCAGCATGTGAGGATCGGAGTTTTTACCTCTCAATCCACGCACGGATGCGTGCCGTACTGCGACCTTCCGAGGGTTATTGCGACGATTTCGGCGGTTTGCCCGCCTTGGGCTCGCCATCGACGGGCGAGTCCTGCCCGAGGCCCCGCTCGAGTGCGCCCTCGGCCTCCAGGATCTCGCGCAGGCGTATGAGCCCGCGCCGCGCGTGCGTCTTCACGGTGCCCAGCGGCAGGCCCGTGCTTCGCGAGATTTCCTCGTGGCTTCGGCCGTGGTAGATGGAGAGTTGGAGGATCCGCTGCTGCTCCGGTCGCAGCTGCTCGAGCGCCGCGGTGGCCCGCCCGGCCTGCTCGTTGCGTTCGGAGAGATCCGGGGTCGGTTCGGCTTCCGGCTGGGCGGCCTCCGGGATGATCGCGGCATCGATGCGCCGCTGTCGCCGCCGCCCCCGGTCGATCAGCCGCCGCCGCGCAATGGTGGCCACGAACGTGGATTCGCTCGCGATGGACGGGTCGAACCGCGCTGCGCTCTTCCACACATCGATGAAGATCTCCTGGACCGCGTCATCGGCGTCCGCACCGCCGCTGGTCTGGCGACGCGCCAGCGACCACACGAGGCCGCCGAAGCGATCCATGCATCGCTGCATCGCGCCCGGCGAGCCGGAGGCCAATTCCAGGAGGATGGACGGGGTCATGTCCATGGACTGACTGCAGTCTAGTTGGCTTTGCCGGCGCGCCGGCGGATTACTGCTTCGTCGGATCGCGGGGAAGCCGGATGGTCCGGTGCTGCCCCGTCATCTCGTGGATCGAGAACGCGGTGCCGTCGAACCAGTAATACGCGTTCTGGCCGTGCAGTTCGGCCAGCGCGTCGGACTCGCCGACGCCGGCCGCCACCGCAAAGCCGTGCTCCTGCCAGCTGCCGTCGGCATTGCGGCCGGTCACCGGGCGGTGCACCAGCCCGGCATTGCGCAGTTCGAGCGCCAGCACGCTGCGGCGCAGCATGTTGGCGTGCGGCGTGCCGGGCATGCTCATCGGGTTGTCGCTCGTCAGCACGGCAAAGGTGGTCGACCCGAGCTCGCGCTGGACCTCCGCCAGGGTGCCGGGCGGCACGGGGCGATCGAGGTGCACCGTCGGCCCGCCCGGGAACTCCAGCGTCACCGCCGCGTACAGGTGCTCGAGCATCGCGTCCTGCTCCGCGCGCACGATGCGCGTGTACGCCGTGGTCTCGAGCAGCGCGCTGACCTCGCTCTCGGCCTGCGCGAGGCTTGCACCGATGCGTCGCAGCGCGTCCTCCCGGGTGGTGGCGTCGCTGCGCGGGTCGGTGACCGTGTCGAGTGCGCGCGCCGTCTCGCGGAGACGTGCGCGGATGACGTGGCTTGCCTCCTGCGAAAGCGCCTCGCGTGCATGCACCGCAATGCGCGCGCGGGCCGCCGATGCATCGGGAGAGCGGGCGCCCGCGGCACGCACGCGCGCGCCCGCACGGATCCACGCAACACAGGCCGCTGCGGTGATGGTCCCGAGCAGGATGACGAAGGTGTTGGCCCGGTGGTGATGTTCGTCGAACCATTCCTGCGTGGGGTGCAGGAGGATGCGCCACTCGAGCCCCGTGTTCGCGAACTGAAACTGCGGCAGGTTGGGTGCCGGCGCGGGCGTGCCGGCGCCCGGCAGCACGATGTCGCGCTGCATGCCGTCCAGCCCGGAGCCGTCCAGTCCGGTGCCGCGCCCGACGAACACGGTGAAGTTCTCCGCCACGCCCTTCTGCAGGCGCGCGGCGAGATCTGCCGGATCGATCACCAGGACGAGCGACCGGTTTCCCGGCGCCGCCACGCCCATCACGAACGAGTCGTCGGTGTTGATCGCCCACTGCTGGCCGAGGCGGATCATGTCCTTGGGGAGCGTGCAGCCGGCAAGCACCTTCAACGCGACGCCGGGCGGCACGCCGAAGCCGGGCAGCTGGCTGCCGTCCGGGCCCACCAGCGTCACCGCGCGCGAGCCGGTGAAATCCACCAGGAGCTGCCGCGCGCTGCCGAGCCACTCCTCGTTCACCGCGGTCCCCGTGCGCGCCGCCAGCTGTGCAGCGGCGGCGCGTCGGCCGTCGAGCGCGGCCGAGAGCATGGCGCCGAGCAGTTCCTGCTTCTCCGTGATGTCGGTGCGCTGGGTGGCGCTCTCGGCGGCCTCGCCGTGCACCCAGAAGATGGCAGTGACGCTGAGGCAGGCGGCACCGACGATTCCCGCGACGAAGGCGCGGAGCCCGTCGCGCGGTCGCGCAGCCATCGTGCCCGTCACCAGCGCCGCGGCGCCCGCAGCCAGCAGGACGAGCGCGATCGGCGTCCCGACGCGGAGCAGGGCGTCGACGCGCGGATAGTCCAGGAGCGCCTGTGCCGGATGCGCCAGCAGGACTGCCGCCAATCCGACGAGCGAACCGCCCGCGATCCCTGCCACCGTCCATCGCCAGCCGTCCCCTGGCAGGTGCGATGCAGTCGGCGGCTGGGATCGCGCTGCGCTCACGCCTTGACGACCTCGCGTTCGGCTCGCCGGCGCTTGAGCTCGGCGTCGATGAACGGACCAACGCCGCCGTCGAGCACCTTCTGCGGGTTCATCACCTCGTAGCCGGTGCGGTGGTCCTTCACGCGGTTGTCGTAGATCACGTACGAACGGATCTGCGTGCCCCAGCCGCGGTCCACCTTGCCGCCGGTGGCGGCGTCGAGCTCCGCCTGGCGGCGCTCTTCCTCGAGCGCCTCGAGCTTGGAGCGCATCACCGACAGTGCCTGGGACTTGTTCTGCAGCTGGTCGCGGTAGGTGCTGGCCACCACCTGCAGGCCGGTGGGCAAGTGGGTGACACGGATCGCGCTCGCCACCTTGTTGACGTTCTGTCCGCCGGGGCCGCTGGCGCGCACGAAGGCCACGATCTCGAGGTCCTTGTCCGGGATCACCAGGCCGTTGTCCTCGAACTCGGGCGTCACGTCCACGGTGGCGAAGCTGGTCTGCCGCTTGGCTTCCGCGTTGAAGGGGCTGACGCGCGCGAGGCGGTGCGTGCCGCGCTCGCAGTTCATGTAGCCGTAGACGAAGGGGCCGCTCAGGCGGTAGCCGACTTCGGCGATGCCGACCTCGGTGCCGTACAGGCGGTTCATCTCCTCCACCTTGAAGCCCATCTCGCGCCACCAGTAGAGGTACATGCGCTCCAGCATCTCGGCCCAGTCGTTGGCCTCGGTGCCGCCCACGCCGGCCTGGATGGTGACGAAGCAGTTGCGGTGGTCGTGCTTGCCGGAGAGGAGGCTCTGCGCCTCGACCTTCTCCATGTCGAGCACCAGCTGGAAGAGCGTCTGGTCGACCTCGGCCAGGATGTCCTGGTCGTTGGCTTCCTTGGCCATCTGGTAGCCGACCTGCGCGTCCTCGAAGGACCGCATGGCGGCCTCGAGGGGCTCGATCTGCGCCCGGACCACCTTGAGCTCGTCGATCACCTTCTGGGCGCCGCGCTGGTCGTTCCAGAAATCGGGCGATTCCATCCGCGCCGTCAGTCGTTCGCGCTCCTGGACCTTTTGCGGGTAGTTAAAGAGAGTCGCGGATGGTTGTGATCCGCGCCTCGAGGTCGTTGAGCACCGGCTGGTGCGCGTCGTAATGCATGCGGGGAGTGTACGGGCAGCAAGCCACCCGTTCCGCAGGGATATAGACTTCGCTCCCCATGAAGGTCTCCGAACGCATCCAGCGCATGAAGGAAAGTTCCACCCTCGCGGTTGCTGCCCGTGCGGCGGCGCTGAAGAAGGAGGGCGCTGACGTGGTGGCCTTCGGCACCGGCGAGCCGGACTTCGACACGCCGAGCAACATCAAGGAAGCCGCCGAGCGCGCCCTCCAGGCCGGCCAGACCAAGTACGTGTCCACGCCCGGCACCGTGGAGGCGCGCGCCGCCGTGGCCGCGAAGCTCCACGGCGAGAACGGCATCGCCTGCAAGCCCGAGCACGTGGCCATCACCGCGGGCGCCAAGCACGCGCTGTACCTGACGCTGCAGACCCTGATCGACGTCGGCGACGACATGGTGCTCCCCACGCCGGCCTGGGTGAGCTACCGGCCGCTCATCGAGCTCGCGGGCGGCCGCTGCATCGAGGTGGCGGGCACCATGGAGCAGGGCTTCAAGGTCACGCCCGCGCAGCTCGCCGCGGCGATGACGCCGCGCACGGTGGCGGTGATCCTCAACAGCCCGTCGAACCCCTGCGGCATCGCCTACACCGAGGCGGAGATCCGCGAACTGTGCGAGGTGATCGCCGCGCACCCGCGCGCCGTCCTCATCAGCGACGAGATCTACGAGAAGCTCGTCTATCCAGAGGTGGATCCCGGCCTGCGGCACTTCTCGCCGGGCAGCATCCCGGCGATGGCCGAGCGCACCATCACGCTCAACGGCCTGAGCAAGGCGTTCGCGATGACCGGCTGGCGCATCGGCTACGTGTGCGCCCCGGGCGGCAACGGCACGTTCATGCAGGAGCTCATCAAGCTCCAGGGCCAGATGACCAACAACATCCCGGCGTTCTTCATGCCGGCCATCGTCGAGGCGTTCTCGTCGCGCAGCGCTCCGCAGGTGGAGGCCATGCGCGTGGCCTTCGCGCGGCGCGCGGCGGTGGTGGCCGAGCTGGTGCGCGCCATCCCGCGCTTCCGCTCCGTGCGCCCCAACGGCGCCTTCTATTCGTTCCCGTCCATCGCGGCATGCAAGGGCCTGACCTCGCCCGGTGGTCGCCGGATCGAGGATGCGCAGACCTTCGCGGAAGCGCTCCTCCTGGAAGCCCACGTGGCGGTCGTGCCGGGCGGCGACTTCGGCGCCTGCGCCGCCGACCACATCCGCATCACCTTCGCCACCGACGAGGCCACGCTCCGCAAGGGCATGGCGCGCATCGCGGAATTCACGGCGGCACTGCGATGACCGCGGAAGATCCCTCCACGATCAGCGATCTCCTCAACGTGATTGGCTGGGTGCCCGCCGTGGTGTTCCCGGCGGCCACGGTCTCGCAGCTCTTCGTATTGACCCGGCGCCGAAAGGCGGACGGCGTCTCGGCCATGACGTGGAGCCTGTTTGCGGTTGCCAACGTCTGTCTCTACCTGACCATCGGCGAATGGCTGCGGCCGCAGATCCTGATCACCACGCTCGGAACGGCAGTGCTTCAGGTGGTGGTGGTCATGACGATCCTGCAGCTCCGTCGACCCCCGGCCGATAAGAACTCCGGGACCGATTCCGTGCCTCCCAAGGCTTGAGCGCCGGGCCCGTGCATCGCACGCTCAGTGCATGGAAGAAGTTCAATCCATCGACGGCGGGAACGGGCGGGAAGAGATCGCGCATTTCATGCTTTCGCACGAGGACGCGCTCCGGCGCCGCATCGGTGCGGAGGTGGGGAGGTCGCCCGGCGTGGATGCCGACGACGTGTTCTCCACCACGCTTCGGCGTGTGGACTACGCGGCGGCGCACGGCTCATTCCAGATGCGCAGCGTGCCAGAGGCGTGGAGCTTCGTCGCCCGCGTGGTGGAACGCGCGGTGCAGCGGCACCGACGCCGGGCGGCGCGGTTCGCCGCGGCGGTGGCCCACTCCGCGGAGGGCAAGGAGCCCTGGTTCGAGGCCGTGGAGCCTGATCACCGCGCGGAGCTGGTGGGCATCATGAACGACGTGGCGCGCACGCGCCCGCAGGACGCCGAGCTCATCCAGCACCGCCTGCGTGGCCGCAAGTGGCGCGAGATCGCGGGGCTCATGGGTGTTTCGGAGGATGCGCTGCGCCAGCGCTGGTGCGCACTGGTGGCGCGGCTGCGCGAACGACAGCGAGAGCGCGAGGATCACTCGCGCGCGGTCTGATCAACGTTGGTGTGGCATTCCGGGCAGCGCATGGCCGCGCCCGGGGGTTCAGCACTGCGTCAGCTTGCGCCGATCGTCACCGGGGCCGGCTGGACGCGCGGACGGTAGTTCGGCTCGAGCGCGATCTGGAGCGGTAGGCGCTTGCCCGTGGGGTCGCGCGGGATGTGGTCGTTGTCGATCACCTTCTGGATCGCCATGATGCCCTCGATGAGCATCTCGGGCCGCGGCGGGCAGCCGGGGATGTAGACGTCCACCGGGATGTACTGGTCAACGCCCTGGACCACGGCGTAGGTGTCGAACACGCCGCCGGTACTGGCGCAGGCGCCCATCGAGATGACCCACTTGGGCTCGGCCATCTGCAGGTAAATGCGCTGCAGGACGGGGAGCGTCTTCACGCTCACGCGGCCGGCCACGATCATCAGGTCGCACTGGCGGGGACTGAAGCGCATGACCTCGGCGCCGAAGCGGGCGAGGTCGTAGCGGCTGCAGGCGGTGGCCATCAGCTCGATGCCGCAGCAGGCGGTGGCGAAGGGCATCGGCCACACGCTGGAGCGGCGCGCCCAGTTGACGACGCGCTGGAGCTGGGTGGTGAGGACACTGTCGACGGGAAGTGCGGCTTCGAGGCCCATAGGTCCCGGATGATAGGGCGGGAGTCGGCACCGCGGCGTCGCCGAAGCGGCAGGTTGCGGACGCTTTAATTGTCCTGCAGCGCCTTGGGCTGGCCGGTCGGGAAGGCGCCCGGGTTGGGGCCCGCGTAGCCGTCCTCGCCCACCACCCGCGGCTTGGTCGGCTGCCAGAAGCCCTCGCCGTCCTTGATGTTCGCCTCGTGGACCTCGTAGTTGTTGGGTCCGTTGCCCTTGACGCCCACCACGTGGCGGTAGCACCCGCCGAGCGCCGCACAGGCCAGGACGCACCCGAGGGCGGTCCAGGCCAGGGGAGATGGGAGGGGCAGCGGGGATGGGAGGCGCCGGGAAGCCATGGTCAGCTCGCCAGGACCTTGTCCAGGTCGTGGCTGGTCTTGAGGATGTTGAAGAGCCGCTCGATGCGCATCAGGTGGAAGAGGTCCGTCAGGTGGCGGTTCATGCCGTAGACGGTGGGCTGCAGGCCCGCCTTCTCCGCGCAGTTGCGCAGGTCGACGCAGGTACCGAGCCCCATGCTCGAGACCAGCGACACCTGCGAGAGGTCCAGCACGAAGCTGCGGCCGCGCGCGATGCCTGCCATCTTCTCGACAACCTGCTCGCGGATCATCGGCGCCTCGTTCTGGCCGATGCTCGGCACCACCACCTTGGCGACCAGGTGACCGCCGGGGTGGGAGAACTGGACGAAGTCCTGCGGTGTGGCGTTCATTGCCATGGACGCTGCAGTCTAGCGGGGCGTGCGGCTGCCGCCATCCCCGCCAATACGCAGTCGGGAGGCGCATTCGAGCTGCGCCTCACGGATGGCGGTGGCGATGCGCGACCACTCGATGCCCTCCTCGCCGGCGCAGTGCGAGAGCATGGCGCGGAGCACCTCGGCGGCGTCGATCGATTCCGGCGGGCGCATGGGCACGTACGCGTCGGAGACCGTGTGCTGCAGGAACCCGCCGCGCACCAGCTCCTCGAGGAGCTCTCCGGCGAGGCGGTCGTCGATGCAGAGTTCGGCGGCGATGGTGTCGCGCGAAACGGTGTGCCCGGCGCGCCAGAACGCGGCCGCCTGCTCCATCACCGCCACCACCAGCATCGGGTCGGCGGCGGCGTCGTCGTCGGCGCCGCTTCCGGCATCCAGGCCGCGCACGCGGATGGTCTGCGCGAAGGCGCTGACTTCCAGTCCGCCGAGCACCGCGCTCCACACCACCCACATCCAGAACATGAAGACCGGCACCAGGCCGAGCGAGCCGTAGAGCCTGCTCATGCCGAAGGCGTGCTCGAAGTACGCGGCAAGCGCGCCCTTGAGCGCGATGATCGCGACGCTCGCGACGAACGCGCCGATGGCTGCGCTCTGGACGCGCACGCGCGCCGCGGGGACCACCAGGTAGACGATGAGGAGGAGCGCCCACAGCACCGCCACGTTCCACACCGTGGAGACGAGCGCCACCACCCAGCCGATGCCCGGCGTGTCGCGTGCGCCATGGAGCAGTGAGGAGAGGAGCGGGATGGCGCCGATGAGGAGCGGGCTCGCCGTCAGCACGAACCAGTACAGGATGATGCGGCGCACCCAGGTGCGGCCCTGCCGCGCGCGGTAGATGCGGTTGAAGCTCATCTCGATGTTCACCATCAGCCACAGTGCGCTGGCCACCGTGACCACGACGCCCACCCAGCCGAGCGCGCTGAGGTCGATCTCCGACGCCTGCTTGACGAGCGTCTCCACCCACGAGCCGAGCTCCACGGCGCCGGCGGTGCTGCCGGCATCCGCGGGCGGCACGATCTTCATGCTGTCGAGCCCGAGCGAACCGATGAATCCCGCCACGAACGGCGCGAACTGCGCGCCCATCAGGGTCTTCGCCACCAGCGTCACCACCACCAGGATCGGCACGAGCCCGAGCAGCGTCTTGTAGGCAAGCGCCGAGGCCATGCCCGGCACGTCGTCGGCGATGGCGCGCCGGTGCAGGAGCGAGGAGATGCGGAGGAGGCGCAGCGGGACGGAGCCGAGCGAATATCGGCGGCCGGCGGCGTCGATCTTTCCTTCTCCCGTGGCGGCGTTCGTCATGCCGCGCAGTGTACGAGCCGCGTCAGCGGGTCACGAAGACGCCCCACTGCGTACGGCCGGAGGCAACGTCCGCCTCGCCCGTCATGCGTCGCTGTCCGTCGGCGCGTTCGAGGCTGAAGCGGTTGGGCCCGTCACGGTCCTGCAGCACGCCGAGGCTGGTGCAGTGCGTGGCATCCCAGTGGTAGCGGTTGTCGTCGGCGGAACCCTGGCTTGCGCCCGCAGCGCGGTAGTCGTCGCGGCCCGCGCGGTCGGAGAGGAATCCGACGGCCTGCATCGCCGCTGCGCCCTGCGAGAGGCCGTCCGCTTGGTAGCGGTCGTCGCCGGCGCGATCCACGAGCACCGCCACCGAGACGTCCCACGCGGCGCCCTGGCCGGCGGCGGTCATGCTCCAGTAGATGTCGTCGCCGGCGTCGTCGAGCAGTGCGCCGAACGCCTGGTGCGCCGCGGTGCCCTGTGCGTACCGGTTTCCGTAGTAGAG